>JAAYGH010000352.1 GCA_012727825.1 Trueperella sp. | reverse complement strand
GCTAAAGCAGTCGCGTCAGTGGTGAGCTCGACCGTGTCAGTCGGGCCGGCTGCGGATGGGGAAATGGGATTCGTCATGAAATCTTTCCAAGGTAGAGCTGACACCCTCGCGCAGGCGAGGGCAGAACGAGGAATGTTCGCCGACCACGCGGCGTGAGAGTCGCGTTGGAGTGTGCGCTGCCTAAGTGCGTGGTCGGCGATTAGGGGGTGTTATCGAACGATGTCGACGAGCACGAAGTCGCCGGCCTCATCCACAGCTTCGCGAAGCTGATTGTCGGTGACTTCGCTCTTCACGACCACGTGGACATCGGATGTGCCCTCGGCGTCGAGCGTGACCATGACGTCTTCAACGCCGTCGATATCGGTGAGTTCATCGGACACGTGGGAAACGCAGTTCTGGCACGTCATGCCGGTGATGCGAAGTTGAATGTTAGCCATGTGATGACCTTTCTTTGTGGCAAGGACTGTTCGTGTACGTGCCCGCACGCGGGCACGGCATCGGCAACGTGAGCCGAGTACCGGCGTCGTTCCCAATGCAGGTGGAACGAACAACGATGTTTATTTATTCCACATTTAGACTAGTTAACTGGAATTGCGCTGCGTAGATCCTCAGCTCTTGGCTTTATTTGATCTCTTCGCCGGTTATGTCGTTAATCCAGTGGATGTTCGCCGTGAGGTCCTGTGGGTAAGGGCTCAGCGAGGACGTGTCATCGTTGACCGGGTGGTCGGGTGCGCCGTGTGAGACGCGGTCAAGGAGCCAATCTGGCATCGTCGATCCCGTACGTGGGAAGGCTGCAACCTCGTTGTGCCACTCGATCGGCTCCACGTGGTCCGCCCACACTGGCTCCTTCACTCCGTTGATGTTGAGAGTGCCCTTTCCGTCCTTTTCTAGGCGAATCACCGCGACGAAGAAGGGTTCCTCGCCAGCCAGTGCTCGGTCCTGCTTGAGGCGACGCATGTGGTGGATGATCGCGGTCGGGATCACGCGCAGGGCGGCATGCTTATTTTCGCTCAGCTTTCCAAACCCCTCGTAAATCGCCGATGTGCCCACGAGCTGAATGCGCAACGTGACCTCTTCCCACCCCGGAGGTGCTGTTTCCGACATCAGTCCGAAAGTCTCGCGGAGCAGCGAATCGGAATTGGAAAAGTCCACGGGGTTCGCCGGGCGCGTGGCGATTGGTGGGCGGTCGGCCACGTCCCAACGTACCGGTTTGGCTTCCTGACGGTTTTGATGGGTGATGTGTGCGGGGTCGACGAGCGCGGTGAAGGTGGCGTTAGACCAACGTTGAAACTTTGCGCGCTGCAGGTACAGCGCATCGGTGAGCGATGCTGCGACCTGGAACATAAACGCATCGTTGTTCCGCACCGACCGTACGATTCGCACTGGCAGGCCAGACACGCGCCCAGTCACAAAGTCCGTATAAATATGCGAGTGATCGTCGACGGCGATCCGCTTCGCCCACATGCCAGATTCGAGTTCTTGGAAACCGTCCTCCTGCTCGGGTGACACGGGCGCAACCATCGTGACGGACGCCGGCGTGCCGTCCTCGCCCAGTTCAACATCACAGGGAACGGAACCCCAATCGCGCCGAACGACCGGACCCAGAAACGGGGTGGGAACCGCGGCCTTGAACGTGCCAGTGTCGTGGTTTTCCCACCCGTAGGCGATGCCGTGGTACGTGCCCCGGTGGACGGGCTCGGGGTTGCCGGGGTGGAATCGCCAGAGGGTCGCGCCCGCGGTGATGCGCGCAGGATCAACTAGGAGCAACTCGGTCTCGACACCTCCGCCACGTGCGACACCGGACCCGTCATAATTTCCGAACTCGATCACTCCGCCGCGAATCGCTTGTGGGTGCAATGGACCGACGGCGAGCCGGTCCATTGTGAACGGGTCTGACGGCAGGTGGATGATGTCCAGTGGTTCATCCTCCGAATACGGAGAATCGGGGAAGCGCAGGCACAAAAGATCCATAAGATCGCTGATGTTGGTGACCGATGTGGCAGTCGCGGCGTCGACGGCAAATCCGGACACGACGTCGTAGCCCGTCTCGAGGAATGCCTTCGCTTGAGGCTGGGACACGGCGAGCATGAAAGTAACCATGGGACTCCTTGATCGTTGCCACTACTCTAGTGCGTCGGCCGGGTGGCGCAGACGGCAGCGGTGGCAGGAGGGCGGCGGGCGGACGTGCGTGCACCGGCATCTACGGCGGCGGGGAAGCGTTCAAATGCACCCTAAACCGCGAAAAGACGACTACCCTAGTGACATGCGTCTCGGAGTCTTAGATATTGGTTCAAATACGGTTCACCTCATCGTGGTCGATGCGTATGCGCGCGCCCGCCCCGATCCCATCGCCGACGAACGCTCGGTGGTACGGCTCATGCAGTACCTCGAAAGCGACGGGTCGATCAATAGCGACGGCGTGCGCGAACTCGAGCGTGCAGCGCGCAAGGCGTCCGTGTTTTCGCAAAAGAACAAGGTCGAGGCAACAATCGGCATCGTCACCTCGGCCATTCGCGAAGCGACGAACGGGCCCGAAGTACTCGAACGACTCGAGAAAATTGCGGGGACGAAATTCGGCATACTGTCTGGACACGAGGAAGCCGAGCTCACCTACTTTGCGGCGCGGCGTTGGCACGGCTGGGCGGCTGGTCGCATCATGGTGCTCGATATTGGCGGCGGCTCGTTCGAGGTCTCGTTAGGTATTGACGAGGAGCCGGAATTCGTAGCTTCCGTACCGCTGGGTGCCGGGCGATTGACGAAGGACTTCCTCAAAAACGATCCACCTCGGGCCTCGGAGCTCGTGATGTTGCGCCGAGAGATCGAGCGCGAGCTGGAACCACTTGCCGAAGCACTCGCTGAGCTTCCGAAACCAGATCACGTGGTGGCCACGTCGAAGACCTTCCGTTCGCTGGCGCGACTCGCCGGTAATCGGATCTCCGTGGTGGGACCGGAAGAGCGGCGTCGCATGACCCGATCCGATTTGGGAAATTGGGTGGGTCGCATCGCGCGCATTCCCGCGGCCTCACGTGTGGAGCTACCGGGCATCACACCCGAGCGTACGTACCAGATTGTTGCTGGTGCTGAGGTGGCACACCTGGCGATGAAGATGCTCAAGGTCAAGCGCCTAGAGATCTGCCCGTGGGCACTGCGTGAAGGTGTGTTGCTTGATCGCATCGATTCCTTCGAGGCGATGCCTCGAGAATCCGGGCTCGACCTGTCCAATCTCGGCTGAGGATTCCCGCTGGTGGAGGTGGCGGCCTTTTAGGTGCCACCCTTGGCACGGTTGTGGCGCACGCGCCTGACGATCCACCACACGAGGAAACTAACGACCACGGCCACCACAACATAGGACAGCACGCCAACGTACTGCCCCACCTCGTCCCAGTTCTCACCGAGGAGGTATCCGGCACTTACGAGCGTGACGTTCCACAGCGTCGAGCCGGCCGCCGTCAACGCGGTGAACTTTAAGAAGCTCATTTTGATGACGCCCGCGGGCAAGGAAATCAACGATCGGAAGATCGGAAGCATGCGGCCAAGGAATACGGTCCGCTGGTCGTGCTTGTTAAACCACGCCTCAGTCTTGTCAACGTCTTCCAAGTTGACCAGCGGCAACCACTCAAACACGGCGCGCGTGCGCTCGCGGCCAAACAGCCGAGCGATCCAGTACAGAGCCCAAGCACCCGTCACTGAACCGACCGTGGCCCAGATCATCGCCTCAACCAGAGTGAACGTTGTTCCCTGCGATGCGGTGAAGCCCGCCAGGGGCAAAATCACCTCGGATGGAATGGGCGGAAACAGGTTCTCGATCGCGATGAGGAGCGCTACGCCGGGGCCTCCGAGCGTCTCCATAATGGTGACGGCCCAGCCGGCAATTCCGTCGAGCTCAGTTGTATCGGTGGTGGCGAGAAACATGGTGTCCAATCGGTCGAGTTCACTGCGACAAGCCCGTCAGTATCGTCGGTCAGGCCCTGTGTGCGGACACAGGGGCGTTGGACGCCGGCCGTCAGTGCTGCTCACGCGCACGGACGTGAGAACTCTAGAGTACGAGCTTGGCGGCCACTCCGATATAGGAGGCGGGAGTGAGATTCACTAAACGCTCTTCGACGTCCGCGGGCAGATTGAGCGACAGAACGAACTCGCGCATCTCTTTCGCTCCCACGGAATGCCCGCGGGTGAGATCCTTGAGGCGCTCATACGGAT
>JAAYGH010000007.1 GCA_012727825.1 Trueperella sp. | reverse complement strand
CGGGCGCCACACGGGTCAACCTCGGTACTGCCGCACTTGAAAATCCGGAATGGACACGTTTTGCAATCCAAGAGTATGGAAACAAGGTGGCCGTTGGCCTCGATGTCCGTGGCGAAACGCTGTCGGCCCGTGGCTGGACGAAGGACGGCGGCAATCTGTGGGAAACTCTCGACCGGCTCAACCAGGACGGCTGCCAGCGCTACGTCGTGACCGACGTGAAGACCGACGGCATGCTGACCGGTCCGAACCTCGAGCTCATGCGCAAGGTTTGTGAGCGCACCGATCGTCCGATCGTTGCTTCCGGTGGCGTGTCCTCACTTGACGACATTGCGGCGCTACGCACTCTGACGGACATCGGCGTCGAAGGCGCGATCGTGGGCAAAGCACTGTACGCCAATAAGTTCACGCTTCCCGAGGCCCTCGAGATTGCGGATGGCGATGCCCGATAGGTTATTGGCCCCGAATCCTTTTTCTGGTGACGACGGTCGGATCACTGACGAACTAGCTGCGGCCTTCGCTGATCCCGAGCACTTGCGAACCGAGTCGATCGTCAATGCGCTCGGACGCGTGCTCATGCCGGTCCTTCCGCACGCACATCCGGGGCGCGTGGAGGATGGCGGCGTCGCCGGCCACATTTCACGCGAAAACAAGCAGGATCCACTTGCCTGTCCGGATGATGAACTCGTGACGGTGGAGTTTCCTGGCGAGCGAAAGTCCTTCCCGATTTTTTCGAGCGTCGATGCCCTTGTGGCATGGAATCCGGAGGCGCGGCCCGTTCCAATCGACATCAAGAGGGTTGCGGGCGCCGCGCTCCAGCGGGGCGACGGCGTGCTCACACTAGATGACGGATCGAAAAACATGACGTGGCTTGGTCGCTCGGCTGTTGCGGCGCTCGCCTCGAGCACCGAATGGCTTGGTCCGTGGGACGATCCCCAAATAGTCGAGCGCATCACGCACGGATTTGACGGCTACGTGCCCGGGTTGGAACGAATCGGAATTCAACCGGGGCCAAACGGCACCGCCGTCGTCGTCTTGTATCTCATTCCGCCGGCCAATCGCGAGAACGTCTTGAATATCGCGCACACGGTCTCTGCTGTCATCGCGACAGACGAGTATGTGAAGGCGCGGCTTGACGTCGTAGAAATCAGGCCGTTTTACGCTGGTGCCTAAAACTGTGCGCCAACTTTTCCATTAATAGCGTGGCGCCAGTGAAGTAATTCTGGAACGAACCGTTGCTCCCATTTTCGTGTCGACTGCGCAACTGATGTCCGACCATGTGAACTGTCCGACTCAGCGTCGTAAAGTTTCCGGGCGTTCCGCTGAGAAAGAAGCGGGCGCCGGACTGCCGTTTACCATGGGTAGGCTCGATGTAGATCGAAGGAGATACATATGGATAAACGTCAGATTGGTCAGATCGTCAACTCGCAAGCATTCAGGATTGCCAAGGGCGTCGTCGCAGCAATTTTCGTGGGTAATGCCAATAAGGCCATCAAAGAGGGCCAGGTGTTTGGTGGACTATCGCAGCTGGCAGTTGCCGGAATTCTTGGGGGAACCGCCGCAGCAGATAAGTGCCCCATCAACCTCGCACTCGGACTTCCATTAGATGGCGAACAGGCTCGCCGCGAGCTGAATTAACCTCAGCCGTACTTGCACATGCACAAGCGGCCGGCGTCGTGACACCACGCGCCGGCCTGTTGTGTGCAACGCCAAAGAAAACGTGTGCCGCTCCACGTTGTCGAATCTAGAAAGCCGTTTGCGTGGCTGGTATAGTCATCTATCGACCACCACCGGCGACATGCCGGGATGTAAGCGGAGTAATCCCACCTAGTGTTTCCGAAATAAAGGGGACCGGGTTAAAGAGTGAAGACGAGCAATGCTCGTGTGCCTCTGGACCTCCGTACGCATTGTACGTTGAAGGATGAAGAGGAGCCACAATTAACGAGCCAAGAGTCAACGATCGAATTACTGTTTCCGAGGTACGCCTTGTCGGGCCTAGTGGCGAGCAGGTTGGTGTTGTACGCGTCGCGGACGCACTGCGTCTTGCCCAGGAAGCTAGTCTCGATCTAGTTGAGGTGGCGCCCAATGCCAATCCGCCAGTTGCAAAGCTGATGGACTACGGCAAGTACAAGTACGAAGCCGCTCAAAAAGCTCGCGAATCCCGCCGAAACCAGGCCAATGCGCAGCTCAAAGAGATTCGCATTAGCCTGAAGATCGAGCAACACGACTACGAAACCAAGGTCAACAACGCCAAGAGATTTCTTGATCATGGTGACAAGGTCAAAATTCAGCTTCGGTTCAAGGGTCGCGAACAGCTTCGGCCAGAAATGGGCGTCCGTCTTTTGGAGCGTGTTGCCAAAGACACCGCTGAAAACTCGACCGTGGAGTCCTTGCCCCGCGTCGATGGGCGCAACATGGTGATGGTACTGGCACCGATTCGCCGCAAGTCTCAGACGAAATCCGATCAGCGTCGGCGTCGTGAGGCCCAGCGCGAACGTAGCCGGGCCGAGGAAGCCAAGCGTGCACAAGAGATTCAGGAACGCCTCACCGATCAGGCATCTGAGACGAATTAAGAACTTGCTCCACTTTCGGAGCGCGATCACCGCGAAAGCGGCTAGAAACAGAGGGACATTCCAATGGCAAAGATGAAAACACACTCGGGTGCCAAGAAACGGTTCCGTGTCACCGGAACCGGAAAGCTCATGCGTCAGCAGGCAGGAAAGCGCCACCTGCTCGAACATAAGTCGTCGCGTCGTACCCGTCGCCTGTCGTCTGACCAAGCAGTCGCAAAGGCCGATGTCAAGCCCGTCAAGCGCATGCTTGGCCTTTAGGTAGTAGGAGAATTAAAAGATGGCACGCGTAAAGAACGCTGTTAACTCGCGCAAGAAGCGCAACACCACTCTCGAGCGCGCAAAGGGCTACCGTGGCCAGCGCTCGCGCCTGTACCGCAAGGCTAAGGAGCAGGTCACACACTCGTTCGTATACAACTACCGCGACCGCAAGGTCCGCAAGAACGAGTTCCGCAAGCTCTGGATTCAGCGCATCAATGCCGCTGCACGCCAAAACGGCATGGTCTACTCGCGCTTCATGCAGGGACTCAAGCTTGCTGGCGTCGAGGTTGATCGTCGCATGCTCGCCGAGCTCGCCGTGAACGACCCGGAGGCATTTGCAGCTCTCGTTGAGACCGCGAAGAATGCTCTTCCTGAGGATGTCAACGCACCGGCTGCCTAGTTGCTGCTGGTGTTAAAAGGGCGGAGGATTCCACGAGGAATCCTCCGCCCTTAGTCATTCCCGCCACTCAGATGTGGCATATCGACGGATCTCTCAATATTCATGAACTAGGTGCTGGGGACCGATTAGGCTATGTCTCATCGTCGACAGCGCTGGCCACATCTAGGTGTTACGCGGCCGTGAAAGGGAATTCGCATGGTTGAGATCATTGATCCGCAGATCGCACACACGACTATCGAGGGTCTCCTCGTGATCACGCCCAAGCAGGTGACTGACGAACGCGGCACAATCCGGGAAATCATTCGGAGCTCATGGCTCAAGGAAAACGGCATTATCTCCGATTTCGAGCAGGCGAATAGCACCTTGACCCACAAGGGAGGCCTCCGCGGTCTCCACGCTGAGGCGATGACGAAACTTGTGACCATCGTGTCAGGCGAGGCCTTCGGAGCCTACGTCGATATTCGCGAGGACTCAGGAACGTATGGCGAAGTCGTCACCGTGAATATCACGCCGGGCGTCATGGTCCTCGTGCCTGAGGGCGTGTGTAACGGATTCCAGGCACTCGCCAACAACACCGAGTACCTCTATTTCTTTGATCGCGAATGGAAGCCGGGAATGCCGGGTTCCGCTCTCGCGCCACTCGATCCGGAACTGGGCATCGAGTGGCCAATTGCTGTGGACACCGAAAATCGCGCGATGATTTCCGAAAAAGATCTCACCGCGCCTCGGTTCGCAGAGCTCTAAGGTTCTTTACGCCACACATAATGCCCACACGCGATTCCATTAATTAAAGGACACTAGGTGCCACGAAAGTACGTTTCGGAACACACGGGCCAGATCTCGAAAGTGATTGGTCTCCAACAGCGGCGCAACCGAGCGCGTTTTG
>JAAYGH010000351.1 GCA_012727825.1 Trueperella sp. | reverse complement strand
CATCGAGGTACTGTGGTGGATTGTGCGCTCGCGATCTGGAAATCCGGCCCCGCTGTGGAAGCCAGAGCCGTTCTTTGAGAGTGATGATTGTGCCGGCGATCGCCGAGCGATCATTGGCACCGCACCTCTGCCGACCAAGCAGAAAGAGCTGAAGGAGACTCGATGAAGGTTAATATTCGTTACTTTGCCGCCGCGGCTGCCTACGCGGGCGCGGACTCCGACGTCGTCGAGGTCGCGGATGGCGCGACTGTCGGTGATCTAGCCGATGCCATCAAGGAGGCGCGCCCAGATTCTGAGCGGCTCGCAACCGTGCTCGATGTGGCGTCATTCCTCGTGAATGGCAAGCGCGCCGAATCTGGCGATGTGTTGCCGAACGATCCCGATGTGGATGTGCTCCCGCCATTTGCTGGCGGCTGAGCCAGCACCGTCCTGTGACGCACCAACGTTCTAAGGGAGCTACTCATGTCTCACCGTGCACGCCATCGTCAAAGCGCCCCGCCAACGATTGTCCCATTGGTTGAACCGGGCGCCGAGCTCACCGACTCGCAGCACGAGCGGTACGCTCGCCATATCAGCTTGAAAGATATTGGTGAGATCGGGCAACGCCGACTGCTCAATGCGCGCGTTCTCATGATCGGCGCGGGAGGGCTTGGATCCACGACTCTGACTTACTTGGCGGCCGCCGGCGTCGGCACGATTGGCATCGTTGACGCCGATCGGGTGGACCTATCCAACCTCCAGCGCCAAATTATTCACTCAACGGCCGCGATCGGCGAGCTCAAAGTCGACAGCGCGGCGAGGCGACTGCGCGAACTTAACCCGGATCTCGACGTGGTCACCTATCCGCTTCGCATCACGGAAGGCAACGTGGACGAGATTCTGCGCGGCTGGGATCTCGTGATCGACGGAACAGATAACCTTCCGACCCGCTACCTCATCTCGGACGCGGCCGTACGCCTCGCGATGCCGGAAGTGTTTGGCAGTGTGCTTGAGTGGGGTGCGCAAATCTCGGTGTTTTGGACGGGGGAGAGCGCCGTTGCAGCAGGATTCCCAGGCCAGAATGGACTCAGTCTGCGCGATGTGTTTCCCGAGGAACCTCCTGCTGACGCCGTGCCGAAGACAGCCGACGTCGGCATTATGGGAACCGTGCCAGGGTTGACGGGCACGCTCATGGCATCAGAAGCCATCAAGCTCATCACGGGTGCGGGAGACCTGCTCGTGGGTCGAATCCTGTACGTGGACTCACTCGGCGCGAAAACTGCCGAGATCCCCATCGCACCGCGCGCCGGTTAGGCACGCCTGCTGGTGATCGGGCGCACCACGGTAGGTTAGTCCGCCCTCGAGAAGTTGCGGGCCAGATCCATTGCGCGGGCCTGATCGAGCGCTGCCAGATGCGGCAGCGGATTAATTCCTGCAACCTCAACGAAATCAGTGAGCATCCGGCGCACTGTCTCGTGGAGCTCGTTCGGATCCCACGGCTTGGCGATGTAGTGATCCAGATCGGCGTCGTTCACAGCCCGCACCGTATCTGCGAGGTCAGCCTGACCGGTCACAAGGACCTTGCGCGTCATCGCAGTGCGGTCGTCGTCCATCATCTGCACGAGGAACTCCACGCCCGTCGTGCCGGGCATGCGGTGATCGCAGAGCGCCAACGCAATCACGTCTCCGTCGGCATCAACCTCGTCGATGACGTCCCACGCATCGTTCACGTCCTCTGTCGGCTCGATACGCACAGAATCAGCGAAACCGATGAGGTCGCGTTCGATTGAGGCGCGAACCTCAGGCTCATCTTCAACAATCAGAATCGCGAGTTTCATTATTTCTCCATAATTCTCGGCAGGATGCCGGAGTCGGTCGGGTTGAGGTCTAACTGAGGCTGGACCGCCTCGGGGGTCAGGGGAATTTCGCCGTCGTCAACGGGCCCATCTATCGGCAGGACGATGGTGAATGTGGTTCCGCGCGAACTTGAGCTCAGATCGATCGTTCCCTGATGGCGGTTGACGATCGATTGCACCACGGACAGCCCAATACCCATGCCAAATCGCACTTGGCCGCCCTTCGTGGTGAAGCGCGGCTGGAACATATGCTCCTTGATGTCTGCGGGGATGCCTGGACCGTTATCTGCGATTTTTACAAACACGTGACCCTCGCCAAAGCGACCTGTGCGCACACTGATTCGGGCGTCGTCCTGGTCGACCATGGCTTCGGCGGCATTGGAAATGAGGTTCGTCCACACCTGCGAAATCTGGCCGGGGTGGCAGGTGATTGAGGGGAGTGAGCGGTAGTCGCGCTTCACGTCCACGTTGAGCAGCTTGTGTGAAAGCAGGCGGAGCGTATCGTCGAGAACGGTGTGAATATCGACGTCGGTGATTGGGTCGCCATCCGGGCGAGCATACGAGCGGAGCGAGGCCACGAGCTCGTTAATGCGATGCGTTGCGGTTGAGACGTTACGAAGGCCTGTGCCGATCGAGGCTGCAACCTCGATCGTCTCGAAGTCAATGTTGCGTGACCGTTTGATTTCTTTCGCAAACTTTGGATCGTGGAGGCCGGCAAGCACGAGTCGTTGGGCCATTGCGCGGTCCTTCGTCACATTTTCCAGTTCGCGGCGAATCGCGCGCGCTTCGCGGGTGGTCACCGACGTGGAGTTGCGCGCCGCCTGAATCGCTGCAAGCGTTCGGCGTGACCACTTCCGATCCGGCGCCAGTTCGATGAGGTGGAGCACGTCATCAAATAAGTGATCCGACGTTCGATCAATCGCCGCCATCGGGTTGTTGAGTTCGTGTGCGACGCCGGCCGCGAGCTCTCCGAGCGACGCAAAGCGAGCCTGGCTCATGAGTTCCGTTCGGGCGGCCTCAAGGTTGCGCAGAGCGGTGGCGAGGTTGGCACGTTCACGTTCAAGTTCAGCGGTCAACTCGTGCTGTTCGATCTGAATGTCTTCGGCCCGGCGCAACCGGCGATCGAAGGACCGCACGAATAGTGCAGCAACAAGTGCGGGTACCGACGCGTCGTGGTTCCAGATGTAGTTGAGCTGCTCGAAGGTTAGTTGCACGGCCACGACGTTCGTCGTGGTTTTTGACGTGAAGAACGCTTCACGTCCCGACGTCAGTGCGAGCATGCCGATCAGCCGGCCAGTTGAGGCATGGTGCATGATGATGTCGCCAGCAACCGATGATCGCTCGAGAGACACTTGGCCGGACATTGCCAGCATCACTTCTTCTACGCGGTAGCCCTCCGTGGTGAGGGCGACGTCCGGTGGGAAGTGCACGCGCGGCTGATAGCCGAGAAGCCGGTCTGCACTTGCCACGATCTCGTGCACGATTTCCAGATCAGACATGTCGATGTTGAGCGCAAACCGCTCATCGGCTGTGGCCCGCTCGCGCTTGCCGATTTTCGCGCGCATGTTCTTGCGATACCGGCGCAACTGGGTGCGGATGTCACGCGTAAACACCTTGGGCCGAAGATCGGGCAAAAATGCCACGAGGTCAAGGCGCGAGTTACGGGCCAAAGTTGACAGCCCAACGATGTCGCGGTCCACTGCCAGCACGACGATGCGGACGTCGTCGTGCTCCTCGACTTCGAGGAAACGGTGGACGGGGTGGCCGTCGCCAGCGCCGTCCTCGTTGACGGTCATCGTGATGACCGCCAGCTCATCGAGTGCTGGCTCCAGTGCCTTCAGCTCCTCGAACGAGCTGACATTGTGGATCGTGCATTCGCCCTGCAACCCCCGCGAAAGCCATGGCACAATCCCAGCCGTGAGGTCGTCGTCACCAATAATGACGACGTCGAGAGGGCGCGAATCAATCTCCGAAACACCGTGTTCGGATGGTGGAATCACGCCCGGATACGTCATGAGAGTAAGCCCATCGCATTCCACATTGTCGGCATCACGAAAATGAGAGCCACCGTTCCAATCGTGCCCACGACCATGCCGACCAGCGCCATTTCCGAAATCTTGATCTCACCGGTCGAGTATGCGATCGCGTTCGGCGGGGTAGAGATTGGCATCGACATGCCAAGCGAACAGGCGATTGCAACGACGACGGCAACGGTGATCGTATTAACGCCGTCAAGCGAGACTGCCAACGACACGGCGAGAGGAACCAGCAGGTTCGCAGCGGCCGAGTGGGAAATAACGTTCGCCATGCCAAAGCCGATGAGGCCAAGGATCGCAATGATTGCGACGCCACCCATGGTGTCCCACGGGACGGAGGACACGAGCCATTCGTCGAGGCCCGTAGCCCCGACACCCGTACCGAGCGCAATACCGCCGGAGACCAGCCAGAGTACGGGCCAGTCGAGTGCCTTGATGTCTGCGCCGCCCATGACTTTCAGGCACAGGAGCGCAACCACTGGGAAAAATCCGACGGTGTTCGACGATACCCCGTGGATCGGTTCCGTCATCCACAGGAGGATCGTGAGACCGGCGATGAAGTAGAAGATCTTGGCGTTGGTGGAGCGGTCCCAGTTGGAGTCCATTTCCACCTTGATCGTGGCGTCCTTCGGTATGAACACGAAAGAGATGAAGAGCCACGAGAAGAAGAGGATCACGAGCATGAACGGGATCGCCATGATCATCCAGTCCACGAACGAGATGGTGATGCCACGTTCGGCCAACGCGCCGATGGCGATGGCATTGGGCGGGGTGCCGACGGGCGTTCCGATACCGCCTACGTTGGCGGCGAGTGGGATGGCGAGCGCTACACCGGCGCGAGCCTTCCCCTTGGGCAGACCCCTCAAAATAGGGGCGACGACGGCAAACATCGTCGCTGTTGTTGCTGTATTCGACATGAACATTGACAGCAGGGCCGTGATGAGCATGAGGCCTGCGGTGGTGGCACGCGCCTTGTCCGAAAACGGTTTGAGCATGACTGATGCGAGGTTCTTATCGAGGCCGTATTTCTCAGCACCGTGAGCGATCATGAACCCGCCGAGGAACAAAATAATGACTGGGTTCGCCAACGCCGCGAAGTACGCCGAGGCGGGTAGCGCGGCCTCCGCGAGGGCTGGGTCGCCTGCCCCTGGGTCAACGATCGCTCCCTGGGAAACGAGAAGGACCTCGAGGAAGATGACGAGCACCGCCGTCGCCGTCAGTGGAATGACCTCAGTTATCCAGAAGACGATCGCGAGCAGGAAGATCGCGAGCATGCGCTCGCCTGGGGGTGCCAAGTTCGGTATGTCTACCAACAGCGGGAAGAGGAAGACGAGCACGCCGAGGACGAGTCCGATCCTCTCCTTCGTGCCGAGCTTGGCGCGGCGCTGCGTGACCGGTGGCTTGGTCGCCTTTCTGCGGACGGGACGCGGACGGCGGGCGGGCCTATTGGCGACCGGCCGTTCGGCGTCGGGTGTGGAATTAGTGTGCGCGTCATCAGTCATATTCCTAATATAAGGGCTAGTTTCTGGCGTTTTTAGGTCTAATGGCTCTGAGTCAGGGCGGTATCAAATTGGTTGTGACACGCATAACGACGCCGGGGTGGGCAGGATCGGAGTCCGACAGCTGTGTCGGGTCCCGACGTTCGCTTCCGCGCATGCGGTAGGGGTTCTGGCCATCCGCGAGGGGAAGTTCCCCTCGTGTGTTACCGGGACCCCTCGCGTTTGCCGGGCGGGGCAGTGCGGGGCTCGGCGCGTGTGGGGGCTGGGCGCGTGCGAGGGGGCTGGGCGCGTGCGAGGGGGGCACGGGGGTGCCGGCGCGGGAGGGGATTCGGGTGTCAGATATGTGCCGAATTACGTTTCCCAGACAATTCCCAGACTGAATCAATAGATATCTAAGGGTCGGTGTGCATACTAGAGATATCGCAAAGGAAGATCCCTTGTAGATTTACCTTTCGTGTGTGTGATGCTGAAAAACGTGACACACAGGCTGGAGAAGAAAATTGTGCATTCTTCTCACAACGGCCCGTGTGTCTGCCTGAGGCGGGCGACCTGATTGCGTGGATGGTCGCCCGCCTCTTTCACGCCCAAAACTTTTCCCAGGCCGACGGAGGCCGGGTGGTGCGCATCCTAAGTTTTCTCCCTCTGACACCCTCCTCAATCAAGCGAAATCCAGGTGTAACGTCAAAAGTTGCGCGAGGAAAACACGACTCCCACCTGGCCTGCTCCCATGAACATAATGGCCAAAAATGCGCCGTTCATGGCACTGATGCGATAGTGCGCCGCGAGCCAAACCCGCTGGGTTTCTGGTCGGGCAGGTGGAACAGTGGATAGGACTACCCCGACCCCAAGCTCAAGGAGACGTTCTATGGCGAAGCATTTGATAGTTGGCGGACATGGCAAGGTGGCATTGCTGGCGGCGCCCTTGTTGGTGGCTGAGGGCCATGAAGTGACGTCGCTCATCCGCAATCCGGACCACATCGCAGAGGTGGAGGCGGCAGGGGCGAGTGCACTGGTGCTGGATGTGGAGAACGCCTCGACGGAAGAGCTGGCCCATGCCTTTGCCGGGCAGGACTCAATCGTCTGGTCCGCCGGAGCCGGCGGCGGCGACCCGGAACGGACCTACGCGGTGGACCGGGATGCGGCCATCCGCTCTATGGAAGCAGCCGAACGAGCCGGTGTGAAGCGCTACGTCATGGTGTCCTATCAGGGTGCCAGCGTGAATCACGGCGTCCCGGAGGACGATCCGTTCTTTGCCTACGCCGAGGCCAAGGGTGCCGCTGACGAATACCTGCGTCAGTCGAAACTGACATGGACGATCCTGGGTCCCGGAATTCTCACCACGCAGGAGCCCTCCGGCAAGATCAAGGTCGGTGGCATCGCAGACGGCTTCGATGTGGACGTCTCTCGGAACACCTCCCGTGCCAACGTGGCCGCAGCGATCCAGGCAGCGCTGGCCATCTCCAACACGATTGGCCGACAGATCGAGTTCGTGGACGGCGGGGAACCGATCGGCGAAGCCTTCGCCCGCCTCTGAAGCGAATCAGGTTCGAACCCTCTGCTTCTACCTGATCCCTACCCCCAGCGTCTAGTGTCCCGAGATGAGGCGCGGTTCCTGAATGTGTGCGCGGCGCTCACGCGCTAATTCGGCTAGCCAGTGTCGATCGGATAGGCAAAAGCCAAAGTAAAGGGCGGAGGGTGTGAACCCTCCGCCCTTGCGTTGTGTAGTTAGTCGCTCCTACACGCGCTTACGACCAGACATGCCAATGTAAATACCGATGAAGACGATTGCCACGATCGTCACGACGACCCAGCGGATCCAATCGATACCAGCGGTGTCAGCCGGGTAGCCGAACAGCTGCAGGATCAAGTTGCCAACGACGACGCCGGCCACACCGAGTCCAACGGTCGCCAAAGTTGACACCTTGTGGCCGTCCTTGCGGATGAACTTAGCGAGAAAACCAATAATCGCGCCAAAAATAATCGTTCCAATAATGTTAAACATCGTAGTGAGCCCTCCTTCGATCTTCGTTTGTACAGCGCTGCGAGTTTTCCCGCATCGCTGTGTCACTGGCGCCTAATATAACGCCCGGCAGGTGCAACGTTGTAACATTTTTCGGCGCTTTCACCGAGCGCGAATTTGTTGGAACTGCGCGGAAAGACCTGTTTCGTATCCCACAGTCCGGCAGGAAATATGAAAACAGTTTCACGGTTGCGCACCTGTGAATTCTTCAACCATTGATCGCCACCGTGGGAATTGCGCACAGCCCTAGTCGTTTTCGGCTCGGATTAATAACATGGCTAAACACTGACATGACGGGAAGAAATCGGAATGATGCGGACCTGCATCGCCTTCACTTCAGTCCATAACTGCATTCCGACCGTGGTTCTAAGCTCGGCGGCAGCGGCACTGGTAATGGTTGCACGGATGGGCGAATGTGAGCCCACATCGATTCGGACATCTACCCCAGCCGCACTCGCTTCAATCGACACGACAGTGCCTGACAACACATTGCGAATCGAGCTCTGACCGGACTCGGTGCGCAATGACACGGCCCGTGGATCGAAGACGGCTGCCGCGCGGTCGCCCTCGGAAACATCGGCGAGTGCGCCGTGAACGCGAAGGTCGGAACCGTCCAAGACTAGCGCGCCGTCGAGGACCCGCCCGAATTGCATGTTCAATCCGGCAAAGTCGGCCACAAACTGCGATGCGGGTGAAGCCAAGATCAACTCCATGTCGTCCACCGCAGCAAGACGCCCCTCCTCGAGCACAGCCACCCGGTCAGCCAGAATGAGGACGTCAATAAGGTCATGGGTCACGAGCACCGTCGTCAGACCTTTGATGCGCCCCGCGATGAGGGAACGCAACAAGGAGGTTGACGCCGTATCCAATGCCGCAAATGGCTCGTCGAGCAACAGCAACTGCGGATCAACCGCCAGCGCGCGCGCGAGCGCCACCCGCTGTGCCTGGCCGCCCGACAGTTGCCACGGCGCCTTATGGGCGTGCTGCGTCAGCCCAACGCTAGCCAGTTCCTTCTCCGCCCTCATCCGCGCCTCGTCTTTCGGTACCCCGTTGCATCGCGGCCCAAACGCCACATTATCGAGGACGGACATGTGTGGAAATAGTGACGGAGTCTGGTCGAGAAATCCCACTGTGTCCGGTACGTCCACGCGTGATTGAGGGGCGGAAATGTCGCCAGCCAACAGCCGAATACCGGTGGATTTACCCGAGCCATTCGGCCCGATGATCGCGAGCGTCTCTCCGGCCCGGCCCTCAAGCTCGTAAGCAACCTGGCGCTCCGGAACGCGTGCACTGAGCGAGAAGGGCGCAGCATCCTCGAATCGATGAGCCGTCGCACTGCTACGGAGAGCCCCCATGCCGTCGTCGTTATTGGGAACAGAAACCGAGTCAAAGCGCCGCATATTGCGCGCCTCGAGGAAGGTTGTGAGCCCGGTGAGGACCACCGCGATGAGAATAAGGACGAGGGAGAGCGCGATCGCTGCGCCGGGATCCTGTTCGCGCTGCAGATACACCTCGAGGGGAAGCGTGCGCGTGGTGCCTTGCATGGAACCGGCGAAGGTAATGGTGGCGCCGAACTCGCCAAGTGAGCGCGCGAACGTCAGTGCGGCCCCTGATGCGATCGATGGCCCAAGAAGTGGCAGTGTAATGCGCGAAAACTGAATCCAACGAGTGGCGCCAAGGCCGCGCGCGGCGTGCTCCAGGTCGGAACCGGCAGCTTTCGCAGCGGTCTCGACCGTCATGACGAGGTAGGGCAAGGACACGAAAATCTGGGCGAGCACCACGGCGATCGTGGTAAATGGAATCTGGATGCTAAATGCATCGAGAGTTGGACCAAACACCCCGCGGCGTCCGAAGGTCGTCAAGAGTGCCAAGCCAGCCACGACTGGCGGCATGACGAGGGGAACCAGCACGAGGGTGCGAACCGGGGTCAGCCAGCGGGGGCGATCCGGGGACTCAGCCGCTCGGGCAAAGATCAGCGCGAGTGGTGTACCAATAACGAGACAGATCGCGGTGGCGAGGAGGCAGGTTCTTAGGGACAGCCACAGGGCGTCCATCGAAGATTCCGAACTGAGTATTGTGCTGAGGTCTGCCCACGGTACCCGCCAGGCCATACCGACCAGCGGCAAGGTCAGCGCCAACATCGCAAGTAGTGCGGGTAACCAGAACCAGGACGGAATACCGCGAAGATTTGTCAACATATCGGCCGATCAGTCGCGTGCGGGTGGGTCAGGACGACGGGGCGTCCAAGTTTTCCAAAATCATCAGACAGTGAGAGTTTAGTTGTTGCCGAATCCATATGTGCCCATGATGTCTTGGCCGGCGTCGGACATGACGGCGTCGATGAACGCCTGCGCCACGTCCGGATGTGACGCATCGTTGAGGGTGGCGATCATGTACATGGTGCCAACATCGGTGATGCCGTCCACATCGACGATATCCACGGCGTCGGCTGCGAGCATCGCGTCGGTGAGGTAGACGAGGCCTGCATCAGCCTCGCCGGTTTCAACCTTGGTGCGAACATCTGTTGCGGACTGCTCCTCGGACACGGGTGTGAACTCCATGCCCTGGGCCGAGGCTAGGTCAGCGCTGACCGCACCGCAGGGTACTTGAGGTGCGCAGATCACGAAGTTTGATTGGTTGGCTGACTCGAGGTCTGTGACGCCCGCGGGATTGCCCGCGGGAACGATCAGTCGCAGCGTGTTCTTTGTGAGTTCGGTGGGCTCGGTGACGAGGTTAGATTCCACGGCCTTGTCCATATTTGCTTCGTTGGCAGATGCAAAGACGTCGGCGGCGGCGCCGGACCGCATCTTCTCCACAAGGGAGGATGATCCCTCGAATGCGAAGGTGACCTCCACGTTTGGATAGTCCTTGGCGAAAACCTCCTCCGCAATCTCCGGGAAGGCGGTGTTGAGCGAGGCGGCGGCAAAAACGGTCAGCTCACTGGTCGCGCCGCTGGTATCAGCCCCGGAGGTTCGGTCGGAAGCGGCGTCGTCATCGGAGCACGCTCCGAGTGACACGGCAAGTGCCACCGCGCTGACCACCGCAATGGTGCGGATCTTCATCGTATTCTCCTGTGTGCAACGTAAGTCCCTAGGCGCCACCGAGCTGTTGCCATTCTCAGTGATAGGACGTGTCACGGCAGCTTACGCTCTGCCGAAGCGTGCCTTGACCCTATCCTTATTTCCCACCCCCGGCCGTGCCTTGGCGGTAACGTAACTCGCATGTAAAAAAGAGAGCCCGTCCACAATTTGAGAAAATCTTGACTATTTCATTACCGGATTTATGCTGGAAACATGAATATCAAAGCTGCAGTTGTGACCGTCTCGGATCGTGCCTCACTCGGTGAGCGCGAGGACATCTCGGGCCCCACCGCCGTACGGCTCCTCGAGGAGGCAGGTGTTCAAGTGCTGGAAACGGCTGTTGTTCACGACGACGTCCGTGCCATCGCCGAAGCCATCCAAAACGTTGCCTACGAGGAAATCGACGTCGTCATCACCACGGGTGGTACCGGTATCACGCCGCAAGATTACACGGCACGCGCGATGGATCCGCTCCTGCGTTTCGAGATTCCCGGCATTGCCGAGGCGATCCGTTTCAAGGGTGTCCAAAAGGGTGTACCCGGCGCGTTACTGTCGCGCGGCCGCGCGGGCGTCATGGTGGGTGGCAAGAATCGCACGCTCATCATCAACCTCGCCGGCTCGGTCAGCGCAGTGGAAGATGGCATGGAAGTCATCATCCCCATCCTGCCGCACGCGGCTAAACAGATGCGCGGCGCCGATCACTGAGAGCTCGCCGCTAGAAATCTATGACTTTGACGAGGGTGCCTTCCCTTACCTCGTCGACGTCGGCGTCAACGACGCCGAGAACATCCGCCGCATGCATGGTCGCGACGAGGTGCGAGCCTGATCCGTATTCGTGCACAGGAACGACGACGTCCCCATCGGCTTGCCTTACCAGCTTTGCAGGGATGAATTGACGGCGTCCGTTCGGAGTTGACCATGCCGCGCCGGCGCGTGCAATTGGGCAATCTGGCGCGGAATCGACGAGGTCTTCCGGCTGGCCGAGCAGGCGCGCCAAGAATGGGCGTACGAAGAGGCGGAACGACACCGCCACCGAGACGGGGTTACCGGGCAGTGCGATAAGTGGGACATCACCGGCCATGCCATGTCCCTGGGGTTTGCCCGGCTGCATTGCGACTGCCTCGAAGGTCCAATCGTGTGCGAGGCCGTATTCTTTGACGGGATCGAAGGCACCCATCGACACCCCGCCCGAGGTGACGATGAGATCTGCATCCGCGGGTAGTGCACGGCCGAAGTCCTCGGCCGTGTCCGCCACCGACCGTACAATCGCCGGCTCTCCACCGGCCTCCCGCACGAGCAACGCGAGCAACGTTGAGTTCGAATCCGGAATCATTCCCGGTCCGGGCATCTCTCCCGGAGGAGCGAGCTCGGAACCCGTGGCAAGGATCGCCACACGTGGCTTGCGCGCCACCTGCACCTTGCCGTATCCAATCGAAGCGAGCGCTGAAAGCGCTCGCGGCGTCAGCACCGTGCCCGCTTCGATCACGCGCGTGCCCGCGGGGAGATCTTCGCCGGCAAACCGTACGTTCGCATGTGGTTTCGGGGTGACGGTGATGTTCACGTGGCGCGGCATCTTCGACGCTCCTCGTGGCGCATCCGTGTCTTCGACTTTGACGACGGCGTCAGCCCATTGGGGCATTGGCGCGCCGGTCATGATTCGTGCGGCGAGGGGAAGGTCAGCGTCGTCGGCGTTGAGTGTGCGCTCTGCGCCAACGTCGCCAGCCGCCACCTCTTGAATAACCGCGAACCGCCGCGGGCCCTCGCTGGTGAAATCCTCGAGCCGAACGGCGAAGCCGTCCATGGCCGAATTGTCGAAGGGCGGTACGGCTAGCTTCGCCACCGCGTCAACGGCGAGCGTGCGTCCGAGCCCGTCAGCAAGTGACACGGTTTCGGTGTCGAGCTTGGTGTGGGTCAGGTGCGCGAACATGTGTTGGCGGTACTCTTCGGGGGTCATCGATGCTCCTTTAATGCGACCTCGTGGACGACGTCGATT
>JAAYGH010000350.1 GCA_012727825.1 Trueperella sp. | reverse complement strand
GAACTGAGGAGGCGCCGTTCCCGCGCGTGGCATCGGTACAAAAGTGCATTCGCACGAACGATATCGAAAATGTTGGTCGCACCACCCGCCACGGTACGTTCTTCCAGATGTGTGGCAATTTTTCGTTTGGCGATTACTTCAAGGAAGGCGCGATTGATCTCGCCTTCGGACTGTTGACCACGCCTATCGATGACGGCGGATACGGGCTAGAGAAAGAACGCCTGTGGGTGACGATCTGGGAGGAGGATGAGGTTGCCTTCAACCACCTCGTTGACGTTATCGGTGTTGAGCCCAAGCACATCGTCAAACTGACGCGCGAAGAAAACTTTTGGTCGACGGGCACACCCGGTCCGGCTGGCCCATGCGCCGAAATCCACTATGATCGTGGCCCTGAGTTCGGCCCTGATGCGATTGGTGGAACCGTGGATCCAGGTGGCGACCGCTACCTCGAGGTCTGGAACCTCGTATTCGATGAGTTCCTACGCGGCGAGGGCCAGGGTCAGGACTATCCGTTGCTTGGCAAGCTTGACCAGACGGCGATCGATACCGGTGCCGGACTCGAGCGCATCGCTTACTTGCTTCAGGGCAAGAACAACATGTACGAGATCGATGAGGTTTTCCCCGTCGTCGAAGCCACGGAGAAGCTCACGGGCAAAGTGTATGGCGAGGACGAGGAGGATGACGTGCGGATGCGTATCATCGCAGATCACGTCCGCTCGGCGCTCATGCTCATTAACGATGGTGTCCGTCCCGGTAATGACGGTCGGGGCTACGTGCTGCGCCGCCTTATCCGACGCGCGGTACGCTCGGTTCGACTGTTGGGATACGACGACGTCGCTCTTCCGCACCTTCTTCCGGCATCGATGAAGGTCATGAAGGAGTCCTACCCGGAGCTTGAAACGAACTTCGAGACGATCTCGCAGGTCGCGTATGCGGAAGAAGATGCTTTCCGCCGCACCCTCGCATCAGGAACGTCGATGTTCGACGTGGCTGTTCAGAAGTCGAAGAACGCTGGCCACGGGCTTCCAGGCGACACCGCCTTTGCGCTCCATGATACGTACGGATTCCCCATTGATCTCACGCTCGAAATGGCTCATGAGGCCGGTGTTGAGGTGGACGAAGACGGTTTCCGGGCGCTTATGCAGGAGCAAAAAGATCGCGCCCGCGCTGATGCATTGGCCAAGAAGACCGGCCATGTTGATGCGTCCGTCTACCACGAGATCGAGGCCAAAGTTGGTGGCGGAACCCAGTTCCTCGGTTACACCGATTACAGTGCTGACGGCTCGGTGCTAGCCATCCTGAAGAACGGTCAGCCAGTCCCGGTTGCCGAAGCTCCGGCGGATGTCGATATCGTTTTGGATCAAACCCCGTTCTGGGCCGAACAGGGTGGCCAGCAAGCTGATCATGGCACGATTTCTGTTGCCGGCGGCGGCATGCTTGAAGTGGACGACGTCCAGATGCCCGTCAAGGGCCTGTTCGTCCACCGTGCACGCCTGACGGAGGGGAGCGTGGCCCTCGACGACGCCGTTCACTCACAGATCGATGTGGATCGGCGCGAACAGATTGCCCGCGCACACACGTCGACCCACATGGTCCACCAGGTGCTGCGCGAGACGCTCGGCGACCAAGCCACACAGGCTGGTTCGGAGAATTCTCCGTCCGCCCTACGTTTTGATTTCCGCCACGGCGCTCAGGTTCCGGCTCAACAGATGCATGAGATCGAGGCTGAGGTCAATGCGAAGCTGCAGGACAACCTCGAGGTCACCGATCAGATCATGAGCCTTGACGAGGCGAGGAAGCTCGGCGCACAGGCACTGTTCGGCGAGAAGTATGGCAACGAGGTGCGAGTCGTGTCGATTGGTGGCCCATGGAGCCGTGAGCTGTGTGCTGGTACGCATGTCAATGTCACCGGCGAGATCGGCCTTGTCACGTTGTTGGGAGAATCCTCGATTGGCTCGGGCATCCGGCGCGTCGAGGCTCTGGTGGGCCGCGGAGCATACGCTGAAGGTGCGAAGGAACGTGCGCTGCTCAACCAGCTCACGGGTAAGCTTCGAGTGCGACCAGAGGAGCTACCTGAGCACGTCGATTCGCTGCTGAGCAAAATTAAGAACGCCGAGAAGGAACTAGCCACGCTTCGACGGGAAAAGCTCACGTCCAGTCTCGGAATGCTCGCTGAAAACCGCCGCGACATCAATGGCATTTCGGTCATCGCCCATGACTTTGGGTCGGAAGCCGATACCAATGAGGCGCGCCAGATGGCAATCCAGCTGCGCGAGCGACTTGGTGGCGATCCCGGCGTCGTCGCTGTGACTGCCGTTGCGAAAGGCCGCCCATCGGTCGTCGTCGCCACAAATGAGGCAGCACGCGACCGCGGGGTCAAAGCTGGAGCCCTCGTCTCGGTCGCCGCGAAAATTCTTGGTGGCGGCGGTGGCGGTAAGGACGACATGGCGCAGGGTGGCGGAACGGATGCGAGCAAGGTCTCCGACGCACTCGCCGCGATTGTCGGCCAGATCGGTTAATTGTGAGACCTGGAGTTCGCATAGGAGTGGATGTCGGCAAAGTGCGTGTCGGTGTCGCTCGTAGCGATGCTTCGGGGATCCTGGCCACGCCGTTTGCAACATTGAAGGCGGGGCGCGGCGACATCGATGCTGTTGCCAAACTCACTCGAGAAACTGAGGCGCTCGAAGTCATCGTCGGTCTACCGCTGAACATGGATGGGACCGAAGGGCCATCGGCGACGGCGGCACGCAAGTGGGCTCATCGTTTAGGGCGGAGAATCGCGCCCGTTGAGGTTAGAATGCTCGATGAACGACTCTCGAGCGTTCAGGCACATCGGCAACTGCACGACGCGGGACGCAGGGAAATTTCCCACCGCGAGGTCGTGGATCAGGTGGCCGCTGTGATCATTCTGGAAAACGCACTTGAACAAGAGCGAATGAACGGTCAGGCACCTGGGCATCCAGCCGTGCCATCCGCGGAGGGCTAGCGTGTCTGAACTTTTTAATGATCTTCCTGACAACAGGAAACGAGTCCGACAGAGCAATTCTGCGCGCGCCGAAAAACGGCGCAAGAATCGGGTGCGCACTGCGATCGTGCTGTTTCTCGCGGTCTTCCTGCTCGTCTTTTCGGCTGTTCTTGCATGGCCTCATGTGAAGGCTCTGCTCGACCTTGATACGCCCGCTGGCGAGGACTATTCGGGTGAGGGCACCGGCGAGGTCATCATTACGATTCCAGAAGGATCCACAGGCGCCAACATTGCGACGATTCTCGTGGCTAATGATGTGGTGGCATCGGAAGCTGCATTCATTGACGCATTCAATGCGGATCGCCGAGCCGCCTCGATCCAAGCCGGTAGCTACGCGATGAAGAATCAGATGTCGGCCTCGAGCGCTGTTGCGAGCCTGCTCGACACCGCAAATCGCGCCGAGGTGAACATTACGATTCCAGAGGGATTCACCGCAGAACAGGTGGCTGCGCGCCTCGTCAACGTCATGGGGTACGACGCCGCTGAGGTTGAGGCAGTTTTAGCTGATCCGGAGGCACTTGGCCTGCCTGCCGAAGCCGGTGGGAATCCTGAAGGATGGCTCTCGCCGGTCACCTATTCGTTTGCACCTGATACGACCGCGCAAGATGCACTGTCCGCGATGGTCACTCAACGCACGACTGAACTGACGAATCTTGGTATTCCCGCTGACGCCTGGCAGCGCACGATTATCGTGGCATCCATTGTGGAACGAGAAGTTAACTGGTCGGATTATTACGGCCAGGTTGCACGCGTGATCGAGAATCGCCTGACGGACAACACGGAAGTGGTTGGCCGACTTCAGATGGATTCGACCGTGTTGTACGGCGTTGGCAAGACAGGCGGCGTTCCAACCCAAGCAGATCTTGCAGCTGACAACCCGTATAACACCTATATTTATGCAGGGCTTCCTCCGGGACCAATCTCGAATCCGAGCGTTGAGGTCATTAAGGCTTCCTTCGACCCACCCGCGGGGGACTGGCTATATTTCGTGACCGTCAACCTTGAGACGGGCGAGACGAAGTTTTCCAACAACCTCAATGATCACAATAGCTACGTTCAGGAGTTGCGTAACTGGGTTGCGTCGAATCCTGCCGAGGCCGAGTCCGCCGAGGAAGCTGAGAACGAGGGAAATTGACGTTCGGAGTTGTGGGGCTCGATCCGGCCCAGTTCGAGGTCAACGGTGACGAGGTCGTCGTTCGCCAGTCACAAAGCGACCTGACGGAGTTTATCGAGGACTTTTCCGGCCTGTCGGGATTTGCGCTCGAGCTGACTGCCGATCCGGAGTTGCGTGCACAGTGCGATTTCATCGACGGCATTGCGAAACGTGTGGGTGTTATCGACACTGTTGCATTCCAGCCAGCGGGTGCCTCACAACTCGTGGTCGGATTCGCCGCCTTGCCGGGTGCACTCGGACGGGCGATGACTGACGTGCTTGCCAAGCATTCGGGCAAACGGGATGTCGCGACGACAGCGGTGATTGTTGGCGCGGGGGAGCGCGCAGGCTGCGCGATTGCCGCTGCCGTTCAACATGGTTACACCTCGATCGTGATTGCCTCAGATGAACCCGGGGTAGCGGTGGGCGCCGCACACGGGATGGATCTCGACGTCGATATGGTTCGATTAGCGAGTCTTGAAGGCGCGCATATCGATCTGCTTATCAACACATTGGACGAGCGAGTATCAGCCACGCCTCGTGCGG
>JAAYGH010000349.1 GCA_012727825.1 Trueperella sp. | reverse complement strand
GGCACGGACTTGCCGTTCTGTCGAACCGGAAATCACGAGGAACACGTCCGTAAGGACGAGCCTCTCCGAGACGTCGATGGCGGTAATGGACGTTGCCTTACCCTCGGATGCAGCACGCGCCGCAATATAGGTGAGTTCGATCGATTCTGGTGTAGCTGCCACAGTGTCCTTTCGTTTTACAACAGCAGGTTAACGATTTCAGTGGCCACGTACGGCACCGATTCCGAGAGATAATTCTTGTTGATCCACGATCCCGCTAGATATCCTACGAGCAAGCCCAGGACGATGATGAGCAATGGGATCAGCCAACGGCGATTCGGTGATTCGACCTCGGTGTCCGCGTAACTATCGGTAGCTTCCCCCTCCGCCTCCTCATCGCTGTGTGCGGCATGCGGCGACTCCGATTCTTCGCCAGGTGCCTCGGCTGTTGGCGCGGTGATCGCTTCGGTCTCAGCGTTCACGTCCTCGCCGGGCTCGTCCTTTTTCGTCATTGCTAAGAAACGATCGCGAAGTGGCACATTCTCGTCACCATCGATCTCATCGGCAGTTTCCATGTCCGAATGCTCGGGCGTGGGGGCCACCCCGTCATCTTCCGCGGGCGACTCGACATTTTCCGATTCGTCCTCAAACCGATCGAACACCGACTTGCGCTGGTGCACATCGGCTGTGGCCTCTTCGGAGGATTCCACGACGTCGCCATCCGCTACGTCTGCACTGGAGTCGCCGGCCGTAGATGGCTCGGCAGACATTTCGACCGTCGGAGGCTCATCCGCACTGGGCACCTCATCCGCACTGGGCACCTCGTCCGGGCTAGGTGACAC
Organism: Trueperella sp.; assembly: GCA_012727825.1. Taxonomy (GTDB): domain Bacteria; phylum Actinomycetota; class Actinomycetes; order Actinomycetales; family Actinomycetaceae; genus Trueperella. The sequence goes on along the minus strand of JAAYGH010000349.1, from coordinate 2,934 downwards.
GTCGTCGCTAATGTCTCCAGCCCTAGCGGCTTGGCGGGCCTCCATCTCGGCACGTTCGCGCTCAGCAGCCTCACGCAAGTCCCTGCGCGACGGGCGTCCTAGCCTCAGCTCGGCAGTCTCAGTCAATAGCGGTTCGTCTGCCGGCGGCGCATCAAGCTTGCCTAACTCCCGAAGTTCGCGGCGTGATAGCCGGGGAGTTTCACTCATTATTCCTCCTTGCCCTCGCCATCGTCTATTGTGCCGACTGGCGCTAGGGAGGTCGTCTTGGCCTCGTTGGGTTCATATAGATGATACTTGTTTATGTACTGCACCACCCCATCTGGCACCAAATACCAGACCGGCACACCATTGGCCGCCCGCTGTCGAATGCCGGTGGACGAAATTGCCATCGCGGGAATATCCACCAGCGATACGGCATCTTCAGGCAATCCCGAGATGTCGAGTTCGTGGCCCGGGCGGTTAACCCCCACAAAGCGTGCGAGGCCCCAGAGGTCTTCCTGATCCTTCCACGTAAGGATCTGGGGCAACACGTCGGCACCCGTGATAAAAAACAGATCGTCATTCGGATGCCATTTTCGCAGGTCGCGGAGCGTATCGATGGTGTAGGTCGTCCCACCGCGCTGGATATCCACGCGCGAGACCGTAAATCTCGGATTCGGCGCCGTGGCAATCACCGTCATCAGATACCTGTGCTCGGCTAGCGTGACCTCTCGGTCCTTCTTGAACGGCTGCTCCCCCGTGGGAACGAAGATCACTTCGTCGAGGTCAAAGTAGTACTGCACCTCCGAGGCGGCCACCAAATGCCCGTGGTGGATGGGATCGAAGGTTCCGCCCATGATTCCTACCCGACGACGACGTTTGGCGCCCTCACGATCGCCGGCGGAGTTCACTGCCCGCAAGTTTCCCGGTTCCTGCTTAGTGCCGGACATGGCCGTCTCCCTGCACGATCCAGGTGGTGGTAGTCAGCTCCTGCAGTGCCATTGGGCCGCGGGCGTGGAGCTTCTGGGTCGAGATGCCGATCTCGGCGCCAAGGCCGAACTGGCCGCCGTCTGTAAAACGCGTGGAAGCATTGATCATCACGACGGCGGAGTCCACTGCGTCGGTAAACATGCTGACCGTTGAAACGTTCTCGGACACGATCGCCTCGGTGTGACCAGATGAGTAATTCAAAATGTGCTCGATAGCCTCCCCAGCGTCGGCGACAACCTTGACCGCGAGATCCAGGGATAGGTACTCAGTTTCCCAATCCTCATCGGTTGCCACTTCGGCGTTGCCCACCAGCGAACGCGTGGCGTCGTCGCCGTGAATGGTCACACCGGCGTCCGTGAGGGCGACGCCGAGGCGCGGAAGTAGCTCGGCCGCAACATCCTTGTGGACGAGGAGGGTTTCGGCCGCATTACACACGCCGGGACGGTGAGTCTTGGCGTTAAACGCGATGTCGTGGGCGGCGGCGAGGTTGGCGTCCTTGTCAATGTAGACGTGGCAATTGCCCACGCCCGTCTCGATCGTTGGCACGGTAGCTTCCTGAATGACTGTGCGGATGAGGCCCGCCCCGCCGCGCGGAATCACAAGATCAACGAAACCGCGGGCACGCATCAGGGCAACTGAGCCTTCGCGGCCATATTCGTCGACTGTCGCTACAAGATCGCCAGAAAAACCCGCCTTGTCGACGCCGGAACGAATCGTTTCAACAAGCACTTTATTGGACTCGAACGCGGCCGAACCACCGCGCAGGAGGACTCCGTTGCCAGCCTTGAGTGCGAGCACTGCGGCATCGACGGTCACGTTCGGGCGCGCTTCGTAGATCATGCCGATCACGCCCATGGGTACGCGTTTGTTTACGAGTCGTAGACCGTTCGCCAGCGTGCGGCCGGAGACGATCTCGCCTACGGGGTCCGGCAACGTCGCCACCTCGCGTACTGCGTGCGCGATATCCTCGATTCGCTCCTTCGTGAGCTGAAGACGATCGAGTAACGCATCACTCATGCCACTCTCACGCTCACGAATCATGTCGATTCCGTTCGCCCCAAGAATATTATCCATGTTCGCCACTAGCTCATCAGCGATCAAATGGAGCATGGCATTCTTTTCCGTGGTCGTCGCCAATCGCAGTGCCCGTGCGGATTCCTTCGCCTTCCGGGCATAGGTCTGAACCTGACGGGTAGCCTCATTCAACTCAGTCATCATTGTTCCTTATGCGCGATTTGCTCGCGATCGACGGTTAGAATCTTAACTAACTCCTAGCTTACGGGAATATATCTCGGAGCAACGCGTTGTTCTCGCTAGGTAACGACACGGTGTGTAAAGGCTTGACGCACCACGAAAGGACAATTTAATGGCAACCGTAGAGGTCACTGCAGAGAACTTTAACGACACGGTCAAGGAAGGCACTGTCCTCCTCGACTTCTGGGCCGAATGGTGTGGCCCATGTAAAACCTTCGGACCTACCTTTGAGGCTGCGTCTGAAGAGCACACCGACGTCACGTTCGGAAAGATCGATACGGAAGTGGAGGGCGAACTCGCTCAAGCGTTCCAGGTCATGTCGATCCCAACCCTCATGGTCTTCCGTGATGGCATCCGGATTTACGAGGGTGCAGGAGCTCTCCCACCGGCAGCACTCGAGGATCTCATCGTGCAGGCCAAGGGCATCGACATGGACGACGTCCGTGCCAAGATCGCCGAAGCAGAAGCAGAAGCCGGCAACTAAACAAAATAGCCGAAGCTCAAAATCCGGTGGGCCCGTTCATATGAACGGGCCCACCGCTTTGCTATCGAGGTGTCACTACCTGGATATTGCTTTCTGACGCGGATCCACGTGGGAGCATCGAGCGCCAACTAGAGATGGTGTACCACGTCAGCACACACTTACGGGCGATCAAGTTGTGCTCGAGCTTCGATGAGCGGGAGCACGCCGCGTAACACAGATGCCAGGTC
>JAAYGH010000034.1 GCA_012727825.1 Trueperella sp. | reverse complement strand
GCCCCTTAGGCGCCTCGCCAAAGCGATATTCGACGAGGTCCTTTGCGCGCTTGCCCGTGATGAAGGCGATTATGGCCATGAGCAGGAACACGCCGTACAGGAACCACACGATAGGGATAATGACCTCTGGCCAGCGCGGCTGAAGGAGCATGACGGGAAGAATGAGCAGGGCTATCGGCATGAAGAACGCCGAGAGCGGACCAGTTGCATCGACGAAGTCGCGTGCAAGAGCGCGCTCGGGGCCGCGATGTTGCACGGGCATTTCGCTCTGGTTACCCGTGCGCATGGCGTCTTGTTGCTTCTGGTAGACCTCGCTCGATCGGGCACGCTGTTCAGCCTTGTACGCGCGCTTTTCATCGCGTGACATCGATTTCGTATCCGACACGAGAGGACGACGACGTGCGGCTTCCACATCCCGGCGGCGCGGGGTTGGGGAACCCTTGGAGGGGGTGTATCCCTTGGGCGCCGTAGCCTTAGTTGGCTGAGTTTCTTCCGGAGGGAATTCTTCCGGCTTCTTCTTTGATCCGAACACTGTATTCCTTCAACTGGCGAGCTTTCCGTCCTCAGTGTAGTTGTTGCATGCCACAATCAGCGATTCATTTCGGGTTACTCACACCACCCGGGGTTAGGCTAGCGGTATGACTTATCAGGATGTAATCGCTTTCGTCGATGAGCGCATGGCGCAGTCCACGAAAGATCTCGTTGACCTTGTTGCAATTCCCTCCGTATCGGCCGACTCATTCGATCAGGGGCCGTTAACGGACTCGGCGCAGTGGGTGGCGGACCGAGCGAACGCGCTGGGCCTAGATACCCAGATCGTTGAGCTCGTGGCGCCCTCCGGCAAGAAGGGACGTCCGGCGATCCTCGCGACGCGCGACCCGGAGCCCGGCAAGCCCACCGTCATGTTATATGCCCACCACGATGTGCAGCCGCCCGGTGACGCGGACCTGTGGGACTCAGAGCCATTCTCCGCAGTGGAGCGCCATGGTCGCTTATATGGTCGTGGGACCGGCGACGACAAGGCAGGGGTCATCGCACACCTAGCTGCTATCGCAGCTGCGCGCCCCGGCGTCGGCATCACTCTGTTCATCGAAGGTGAGGAGGAAATCGGTTCGCCGACGTTCGTCGACTTCCTTGACGCACACAAAGACACCCTCGAGGCGGACGTCATCGTGGTTGCCGACTCCAATAACTGGCAGGTCGGCACACCTGCACTCACAACGTCGCTCCGGGGTGTCACCCAGGTGAGCGTCACAGTGAGCGCACTCGATCACGCGCTTCACTCGGGCATGTACGGCGGTCCTGTCCTCGATTCTGTGACACTTGCTGCGCGACTCATTGCCACACTGCACGACGCCGTGGGCAATGTCGCTGTGGAGGGTCTCGTGTCTCGCGACGACACGATCGTCGACTACCCAGAAGAGCAGTTCCGCCTCGACGCCGGGGTTCTCGACGGCGTGGAACTTGCAGGAGAAGGCTCAATCACCTCGCGCATGTGGACCAAGCCGGCCATCTCAGTGACAGCCATGGATGTCACGCCCGTGGAGCTCGTGTCGAACACGCTCATCCCGTCCACGACCTTCGTCCTGTCGCTGCGCGTTGCCCCCGGCCAGGACGCCGGTGAAGCAGCGGACAAGCTTGTTGCACATCTCCTGGACAACGCTCCGTTTGGCGCCCACGTCGACGTCACAATCGACGAGCGTGGGCCGTCGTTTGAGGCGGGCGAACCCACCGAAACGTTCAAGCTCATGCAATGGGCACTCGCCGAGGCATGGGGCACCGAATCCGTGGAAATTGGTGTCGGGGGCTCGATCCCATTCATTGCTGACCTGTCCGCCGTGTTCCCAGATGCGCAGATACTCGTGACCGGCATTGAAGATCCCGACACGCGAGCACATTCCGAGAACGAGTCGCTTCACCTCGGTGATTGGCGCAATGCCATCGTCGCTGAAGCGCTCTTGCTCACGCGCCTAGGGGAGTAATGAAGGTTTCGATCGTCTGCTCTGCACTGCCGGGCATGGGCCCCCGCGGCGTTCTCGAACGCTCGGTCAGCGGCTGGCTCAGTGCGCGCGGACACGACGACGTCGTGGGAATTGCGACCTCGGAAGGCGATCCAATCGCTCACGTAGGTACGGGCCTCGACGACGTCGTACACCTGAGGTATCCAGAGGCCCAGGCCTCGAGTCCTGACGACGACGCGCCGCGGCGCATCCACTGGATGTGGGACGGAGGGGCACTGATTGATCTCGCTGATGCGATGGAATGGACGGGCGACAGCGACCCGATTGGCTCGACTGATTTCCTCGCACGCGATTTGATGGAATTGCAGGGTCGGGGAGCGAGGTCGGTTCATCTGAACCTGCCCCGGCTCATGACACGCAGCGACCTGGGATTGGGACTCCTCGGCGCGCTCGCGGGCACGGACATTAATGTGCGTGATGAGCCACGTGATCTTGGCACGGAGCTTGCGAAGGCCCAGCGCGCGCTGTCCGGAACCAACGTGGTGGCCACGTATTCGGCTGATCTTCCCCTACTGGGTGTCGATGGCATGGCCCGAATGTGGGACCGGGCGGGAATGGACGGTCAGGTAGCCCAAGATTTTGAACGCCATATCGGGGGCTGGGTGCACGAACTCGACCGAGCTGCTGCGAGCTCGATCAGACGTTCGTTGTTGGGGGGAGCGAATGTGGATCCGCGCGCAGGCGCCTCCGGTCCGGGCGGTGGTCTTGGAATGATGATGGGACTGCTTGGGGGGAACCAGCAGCTCATTGGTGACTACCTCGTTGGATCAGCCCTGCCAGTAGAGGCCGACCTGATCGTTTACGTGTGCGCTGCAATCGGCATCGATCTGCCCAGTGGTCTGCACGCCGCGACACGCCACGCTGAAGAGCGCGGTGTCCCAGTGGTGCTTCTCACCGATAGCGCAGGTCTGCGAAAGGGGGAGCTTCCACGCTTGGGGCTCCACGGCAGTTACGAACTTCGGCCCGAGCGGGCGTTTGGTGAAGAACGAGAAGATATTGACGGAATATCAACGATTCCCGTACGCCTAGATGAGGCTATAACGCGCATCGCCACCACGTGGGGGTGGGATTTTTAACAGTTGGGGAATAATTAAATGAGTATCGCGGTTAGGATGAATGTGACGCCGCAGGCTAAGGCGGCGGGGTCAAATAGAGACCATCTGGTCAAACCGGTACTCTAGTGATCAGCTACCAATCAAACTTGGAGGTATTCATGAGCGAGACGCTCGATACGACACCCCAGACCCACGGCATCGAACTCAGCGAAGTTGCCGCGAATAAGGTCAAGTCCCTTCTCGAGCAGGAGGGGCGCGACGACCTTCGTCTCCGCATCGCTGTTCAGCCCGGCGGTTGCTCGGGTCTCATGTATCAGCTCTACTTTGATGAGCGCCTGTTCGACGACGACCAGGTGCGTGACTTTGACGGCGTCGAAGTACTCGTTGATGCTAAATCAGCCCCGTACCTCGATGGTGCAACCATCGACTTTGCAGATTCAATCGAACGTCAGGGCTTCACGATTGACAACCCACAGGCCGTTGGTTCCTGTGCGTGTGGTGAGTCCTTCCACTGATAACCGCTCACGTATTCCCCACCAAGAAGGTGGGGAATACGTTTGTTTGAGGAGAAAAATTAATGCGGAAACTCGCCACCTTGGCCGCACTCTCGTTAACCTTCACTCTTGCCGCGTGCGGATCGGGTGAGGAATCAGCGTCAACCGCGGATCCCACAACACAAACGACCACTGAAGAGTCAATCGAATATGGGACTGAGATGCCCACCGTAGATTTTTCAGGTGACAATCCAATCCTGATCTTCTCTGATCCGAACCCGGTCGAGGGCTTACAGGTTGAGGTCCTCGAAGAGGGAGATGGGCGCGAGATTGACGAACAGGACGTCGTCGTCGCCAATTACGTCGGCCAAGTCTGGGGGAGCGAAATTCCGTTTGATTCCTCGTTTGAACGTGGTGAACCGACAGCCTTCCCACTCCAGGGCGTTATTCGCGGATGGACGGAGGGATTATCCGGCCTGCCGGCTGGCTCTAAGGTCCTCATCTCTGCACCGCCTGAATACGGTTATGGCGACGGCGGTCAGCCTGCGGCCGGCATTGGCGGCACGGACACGATCGTGTTCTACGTTGAAGTTATGACCGCCTTCGGGGCGGATCAAGCAGGCGATGCCGAGGCGACCCTGGAAGCGGATCTGGATGAGCTTCCGGTGGCCATCGACGGCGATCTGGGCGAGCCCATCACAATCACTGTTCGCGAAGATTCACAGGAGCCCGAGGGTGAACCTGTTGTGACAGTCATCGCGCGTGGCAATGGCGAGCCACTGGGGGGCGAAGGGACCACTCTTTTCCACCAGTATGCAATGTCGTTATGGGATAACTCGATGACCGAGGTGACCTACGGTCAGTATGGTCCGCAGCAGCTCAAGCTCGGTGGAGATAGCTTCTTTGATGAACTCGAGGGCATCCCGGTTGGTTCTCGCGTGCTTGTCGAAGTTCCCGCTAACGATGGGGGAGATGGCGAGGTGACCGCTCCCGCCTATGCGGTAGTGATCGACATCATCGATCAGCTCCCTGCAGATGCAACTGACGAGCCAACAGACGACGCGTCGAGTGAACCTGCAGAAGACGAATCGAAATAGCTACTTAGAAGATCTCTAATATCGATCTCAAGGCATAAAGAATGGGGCTCGCAAGAGCCCCATTCTTTATGCCTGCGCGATTACTTCACGAGCAGGTTTGCGTTCTGTGCGCCCTCGAGACGTGTGGCAACATCTTCCCAGTTGAAGATGTTCCAGGCCGCCGTGACGTAGTCGGCCTTGACGTTGAGGTAGTCAAGGTAGAAAGCGTGCTCCCACATGTCGAGCATAAGGACCGGAACCGTGCCGACAGGAACGTTCGACTGCTGGTCGAAGAGCTGGTAGGTGGTCAACTTGCCTGCGATCTGATCGTAGGCAAGAACCGCCCAACCGGAGCCCTGAATCCCGGTCGCAACTGCGGTGAATTGTGCTTTGAATTTGTCAAAGGAACCGAATGCGTCCTTGATTGCTTCGAGCAGTTCGCCTTCAGGCTCCCCGCCGCCGTTTGGTGAGAGGTTCTTCCAGAACACTGTGTGATTGGTGTGGCCACCGACGTTGAACGCGAGGTCCTTGGAGAACTGATTGATCTTAGAAAAATCGCCTTCGTCGCGGGCCTTCGAAAGGTTCTCAAGAGCGGCGTTTGCGCCCTGCACGTAGGTGTTGTGGTGTTTGCTGTGATGCAACTCCATGATCTTGCCTGAGATGTGCGGCTCTAGTGCGCCGTAATCGTAATCAAGCTCGGGAAGAGTGTAAGTCATATCTACCTCCATAAGTCGCGACCATTGTGATCGCGGTCGTCTTCATTTCGATTATCTCCATTATTTGGAACAGGTCTAGTGCGTGTGCCACAAACTGCGCGGATAGCGTAACCACCGACCGGTGAGATCCGATTCAATCTTTTCTTGACTCATCGGTACTATTAGAAGGAAACTAAGATGAATGTGGAGGACACAATGGCAAACGAGGTGGAGGCGACGAACGCAACGTCGAACAACGTTGACGAGAAGTCGTTCGAAGTTCTGGTGTACTCAGACAACCGTGACACCCGCAACGAAGTTATGCAATCCGTGGGTCGCAGGGTCGCGAAGGGACTCCCTCCGATTAACTGGACCGAGGCGGCGACCTGGGAGGGTGCCTATCTCCTGGTTGAAGAAAACCAGTATGACATGCTGATCCTCGATGGTGAGGCGGCCAAACTTGGTGGCATCGGTTTCGGAAAGATGGTTCGTGATGAACTTGACCCGAACATGCCCTTCGTGATTCTGATTGGCCGCCCGCAGGATGAGTGGCTTGCGCGCGTGGCGAACCCGAACCAGATTCTCGAGCACCCGATCGATCCACGGTCCCTATCTGCTTCGGTTGCTGAGATTCTCAAGGAGAAGGTCCGCAATTAATGGTTGCGTACACATGGCCGGAAATCACAACCAAGGTCATTAACCGTGAGGATCTCACGGTCGATGAAACGGCATGGGCAATGGACATGGTGATGTCGGGCCAAACCTCGCCTGTTTCGTTGGCAGGCTTTCTCACCGCACTTGCGACCAAGGGTGAAACGACGGACGAACTGCTCGGTTTGGCCGACTCCATGCAAGCCCATGCCGCACCGGTGAATCTGACCTCTGATTCGCTCGACATCGTCGGCACGGGCGGCGATCGTCTCCGAACAGTGAATATTTCAACGACGGCGTCTATCATCATTGCCGCCGCGGGAATCAAGGTCGTTAAGCACGGTAATCGCGCGTCATCTTCAAAATCTGGTTCGGCTGATTGCCTTGAGGCTCTCGGTGTGGATCTGGATCTGAAGATCGCGTCGGTTGAAAAAATCTTTGACGACATCGGAATCACTTTTTTATTCGCCAACCTTTTCCATCCGTCGATGAAATACGCTGCCACCGCGCGCCGTGAATTAGGTGTGGCCACGGCGTTTAATGTGCTGGGACCACTGACGAACCCTGCCCGGCCGACAGCGGGAGCCATTGGGGTGTCCAACAAGTACCACGCCCCGCTCGTCGCAGGAGTTCTTGCTAAACGTGACAACCGTGCCCTCGTCTTCCGCGGTGTCAATGGGCTCGACGAGCTGTCCACCGTGAGTGGCAATGAGGTGTGGGAAGTCCGCAACGGGCAGATTGACTACTACGAGATGGACGCGACTGCCGACTTGGGACTACCTGCGGCAACGATCGACGACCTCCGTGGCCAGGACGCCACTTATAATGCCGCCATCGCGCGCAGGGTCATTGACGGCGAGAAAGGTCCCGTTCGTGATTCGGTTAATCTCAACGCAGCCGGGGCGATTGTGGCCGACGGGCGCCTCGAGGGCGTACGTCCAATCGACGGCACGTTCGTTGAGCGCATGCGACACGGTCTAGCGATCGCCGAGGAGACAGTTGATTCTGGGCGTGCTGCCGACCTGCTTACGCGCTGGATCGAGCTCTCAAACCGCGAATCACGCTAACTAGTCGAGGCCGATATCGAAGGCCGCCTCGAGATCCGCGCGGGAGAACTCTTGGAATGCGAGATACGTCTTCAGCTCCTTAACGCCGGAGACTTTGGCAATCTGGTCTGGAATAACAGTTGCAAGATCTTCGTGCTCGGGCACACTGACAATTGCGATGAGATCCACGTCGCCTGTCACGGAGTAGACTCTTCGAACGCTCTTGATGCCTGCGACCGCGTCTGCAACCTCAGGGATTTGATTGACCTCGGCGTCGATCATGACGATAGCGGTGATCATGGGGGCTCCTATTCGATGTCAGTTATAGACAATCTTAGCGCGCTCGGCGCGCATTATTCGGTGCGGGACGGCTTCGGTAGCGCTGGAAGTGCAATTGAGTAACCACCATGACGGGAACGGGCCAATAACTCTGGGGTGCTGGCTTTGAGTACCCGAACCCCATCTCGAAGGAGCCACTGCGACAGGAGCCGGACCTCGTCATGGCTGACGTGTTGACTGGCGAACTGGGGTTCGTCAAGAATGCCGTGCGTGGCATCGAGGAATTCAGCGACGTCGACCGGACTTTCGCCCTCGCGCGTGAGAGCGCTAGCTCGCAGCACACCGTAATCAAACAGTGCAACTTCCCACCGCACCCCATTCATATACGCCGCCACAATCCGTTGATTTCCCACGAGGGTGCGGAACTCTTCGAAGTTCTTGGCTCCGCCCACGAGGGAGTACAAGCGATCCCTGATGCCAGTTGCTTGCTCGAACCGTTGGGCAGCTGCCAGAGCGCGCAGCTTGGTGAGACTTGCATCTGCGACGGTGCGGACATGACCCTCGAGTGCCTCCTCGGTCGCAGAAAGTTGTTCACTTTGCAGATCGCCAGTCAGACACGGTGCTGAACACTTGCCCAGATCGAACAGGTGGCATGCCCCGCGCCCATCGGGTTGGGCAGGCAAGCGCTGAGTACATGAGCGCAGGCCGGTGGTGGATTCGAGCAGTTCAATGGCGTTGCGGGCTTGGCGATGCGATGTAAAGGGGCCGAGCGAGCTTTCCATCTGTGATCTTTTGATTTTACGAGTGACCTTGAGGCGCGGGTGCGGCTCGTCCGTCAGCGCGATCCACGGCCTGGACTGAGTGTGCCGAGAGCGTCTGTTGTATGGGGGATCTAACTCATCGATGAGTCGGACTTCGAGTACATTCGCCTCGAGCACAGTGGCGGTGGAAATCCCTTCCACTCGGACGGCCAAATCCACCATTTCTGCAATTCGTTTTCGCTTTTCGGAGGCTGTGAAATACTGGCGAACTCGCTTGTATATGTTTATTGACGTACCCACGTACAGGATTTCGTCTCCCGGGCCCACGAACTTGTAGACACCAGCGCCGCGAGGGAGTCCATCAGCTAGCGTGGCCTTTGCACGACGATGCTGCGGTACCGTATCCGTTGCGGTCATCAAGTCCTCAAGGTGGGTCACCCCGATGCCACCCAATCGGCCGAGGATGGCGTGCAAGACATCAACAGTTGCACGTGCGTCATCGAGAGCGCGGTGTGTTGGCTGAACCTGCGCCCCGCACACCCGTGCGAGAGTCGCCAGTTTGTAATTGGGAGTCTCATCCCGTGTGAACGTTTTGCGGGCAAGCCGCAGGGTGTCCACGACTCTGCGCCGTGGAAGCTCGATGTTCAGACCAACGCATGCTCCGCGCAGGTGGCCGATGTCAAAACTTGCATTATGTGCAACAAGGACGAGATCGGGATCCTCGCCGATAAAATTGATGAACTGGGGAAGGACCTGCGAGATATCGGGAGCGAGCGCCACCATCCCATTCGTGATGCCGGTCAAAACGGTGATGTGCGCAGGAATCACGACGCCGGGGTTGACCAACGTGGTGAACTCATCGATGACCTCGCCGCCACGGACCTTGACTGCACCAAATTCCGTAATGGAGTTGAGTCCGGGTTTCCCGCCCGTGGTCTCAAGATCGACCACCAAGAACGTCACGTCAAACAACGAGGGACCGAGTGAATCAAGGGTCAACTGCTCGTGCACAGCGAAACCAGCGCCTTCGCGATGATAACGCGCCGGTGTGAGATCGAGACTCGCTCCGACCTTCGATTTTTCGTTAGGTTTCATGCCCACAGGTTACGGCGCGCCTCCGACATTACACGCGCGTCCCGTCGTCGTCGGGTCGATGCGCCCAGGGCGCGCTCACAAACACACCTGCGGCAACTGAGCCAAACCCGAGCAGTCCAAGAACGATCCACCACTGGCTGTCGAACATGAGCACGTCAAGAAAACCAAGAACAAAAAGTAGTAGTACAGCGACTGCCACCAGAAAGAAAAGGCGTGCCATATCGGGCTGAGAAGCCGGGGAAACCGGCTCGAAATCGGGCAGGTCGGCAGGATCGAATGGGTCATCTTCTTCTGGAGCTGGCGTCCATGTTCGAAAACCGTAAGACGCCTGAGCGGCCATCTTCTTTTCCGTCTCGATCCACTCGGCGTCCCAATCCGCCTCAGATTCCTCTTCTCGCATATTCACAGCCTACAGTCCATCGGCGATCGATCAATTTGCGCACGTGGCGCTCGTCAAGAAACGGTAAGATGTAAACCGTACTCAAGCAAAAGCGCGAAGATGCGCCTGCGACCTAAGGAAGGTACTAATGACTATTCGCCGTGTTGCACTACTCACTGCTGGAGGATTTGCCCCCTGCTTGTCTACCGCAGTTGGCAACCTCATCGAACAGTACACCAAGGAGGTTCCCGACGCCGAGATTATCGGTTACCAGCACGGGTACCATGGTCTGTTGACCGGCAACTACATCGTATTTGACGACGAGGCGCGTGAAAATGCGCATGTTCTCAGCCGGTTTGGCGGATCACCGATCGGCAACTCGCGAGTGAAACTCACGAACACTAAGGATCTCGTGGCCCGGAATCTTATCAAGCCCGGTCAAAACGCACTCGAGGTTGCTGCTGACCAGCTCAAGGCTGACGGCGTTGACGTCCTTCACACGATTGGTGGCGACGACACCAACACAACCGCCGCGGATCTAGCAAAATATCTGCACGATAACGAATACGAACTCACCGTTGTTGGGCTTCCGAAGACGATCGATAATGATATCGTTCCAATTCGTCAGTCACTTGGCGCATACACGGCAGCCGAGCAGGCATCGGTCTTCGCCCAGAATATTGTGGGTGAGCACCGCTCCAACCCACGAATGCTCATCATCCACGAGATTATGGGCCGCAACTGTGGCTATCTTGCCGCGCAAGCAACTCAGTACTATCGCGACTGGCTCGCCGAGCAGGACTGGGTCCCGTCCGCGGGTCTGACGAAGGGACGTTGGGATGTCCACGCGCTCTACCTGCCCGAAATCTCCCTCGATCTGGATGGTGAGGCCAAGCGCCTTCGTCGTGTTATGGACGAACAGGGTAACGTTAATATCTTCCTTTCCGAGGGTGCTGGCGTGGCCGAGATTATCGATGAAATTATCGAAGCGGGCGGGGAGGTTGACCGCGACGCGTTCGGGCACGTCAAGTTGGACACGATTAACCCCGGTGCATGGTTCGCTGACAAGTTCGCATCGCTTATCGGTGCCGAGAAGGTCATGGTTCAAAAGTCGGGCTACTTCTCACGCTCGGCCAAGTCCAACGACACCGATCTCGCACTCATCGGCGAAATGACCGATCTTGCAGTGCAATCGGCTAAGGATGGGGTTTCCGGCGTCATCGGACACGACGAGGAGCGCGGCGATGAACTGCGCACCATCGAATTCGAGCGCATCGCCGGCCATAAGGCATTCGACGTCGAACAGGATTGGTTCAAGACCATGATGGACGACATCGGCCAGCCGTGGGGGCCACACGCTGAGTAAATCGTTTCGCACGTGCCCGTAGGGGCGGCATTGAGATGAGGAAAAGGGAGCAGCGTGAGTTGCTCCCTTTTCTGTGTGCGAGGTTTGAGGAACTGTTGGTGTTCAGTGAGCGGATGCCGATATGGCTTCCTTCTAGAAAGTGTCTACAATCGAATTATGTTAGAAAACGCAGATCAGGCAACCCTCAACGAAAGTTCTGGTTGGAGAGATTTCCCGGCGAAGCATCAGCCGCAGTATCCAGATGCCGATTTCCTTGAGACCACAGTGGATTATCTGCGAACTTTGCCACCACTTATTTTCGCGGGTGAGGCAGATTCGCTCACCGAAGAAATTGCGAAGGCGTCTCGCGGCGAAGCATTCGTGCTTCAAGGCGGCGATTGCGCAGAATCCTTCGCAGACGCCACAGCCGACCGAATTCGCGCGAAGATTCGCACGATCTTGCAGATGTCCGTGGTATTGACGTACTCCGGCTCTCTCCCGGTGGTTAAGCTCGGCCGGATGGCCGGTCAGTATGCCAAGCCACGCTCGAATCCAATGGAAACGCGTGATGGCATCGAGTTACCCTCCTACATGGGCGATGCCGTGAACGGACACGAGTTCATTGAGCAGATACGCGTCCCCGATCCTCACCGCCTTGTCGAGACGTACCAGCATTCGGCTGCCACACTCAACCTTATTCGTGCGTTCACGGGCGGCGGCTTTGCGGATATCGCGAAGGTGCACGAATGGAACAAGGGATTTTCATCCAACCCTGCTTACCGCCGCTACAACCAGCTTGCGTCGGAAATCGATCGCGCGATGCAGTTTATGAAGGCTGCTGGCGCATACTCTGAATCTCTACGCACGGTGGATTTCTATTCGTCTCACGAGGCACTGCTTCTCGAATACGAAGAGGCGATGACCCGCATTGACTCTCGCACCGGTATGCCGTACAACACTGGTGCCCACTTCTTGTGGATTGGGGAGCGAACGCGCGACGCCGACGGCGCGCATGTTGAAATGCTTTCGCATGTGAAAAATCCGATTGGTGTCAAGCTCGGTCCGTCCGTTACAAAGGACGAGCTCCTCTCGTTGATTGACAAGCTTAATCCCGAGGGACAAGAAGGTCGTCTCACGTTTATTACGCGCCTTGGCGCCGATAAGGTTGAAGACCTGTTGCCAGCGATCATCGAAACGGTGCAGCAGGACGGGCGGCCCGTCACCTGGGTAGCCGACCCAATGCATGGCAATACGATTTCGGTTGGCAAGTTCAAAACCCGACGTCTCGACGACGTGTTGGATGAAGTGCGCGGGTTCTTCCACGTTCATCGCGATTTAGGCACGACGCCGGGAGGTCTTCATATTGAATTGACCGGCGACGACGTGACCGAAGTTCTTGGCGGTTCCGAAGAGATTCTGGAAGAGGCTCTGGGAGAGCGCTACGAAACGCTCGTTGATCCGCGCCTCAATCACCAGCAATCCCTCGAGCTTGCTTTCCTCGTCTCCGAAATTTTGCAGGAAAGTTTTTAGGTCATCGTGTCCGGGCGAACGCACAGAGATCGCCGGCGCTAGACGATCGTAATCGTGACCGTTGATCCGGGCTGGAGCATCTCGCCGGCTGCAGGACTCTGCGAGCGGACCGTACCGAAGTACCCGCCGAGGAAGCGATCGTAGGAGACGAGGAAGCCCGCATCCTGGAGGGTTTGGGTTGCCTCACCCTCTTGGAGACCGAAAACATCCGGCACTTCGACGAGCTCGGGGCCGAGCGATACTGTGAGCGCGACGGTGTCACCCCGGTACAGCGTCTCGCCGGCAACGGGCGACTGCGCAATGACGTTGCCTCTTGGCGTCGTGTCTGAGTGCTCCTCGTTCGTCGTGGCCGTCAGCCCGTATTCTTCGAGACGTTCCAGTGCTGCGTCAGCATCTTCTCCCGTGAGATCCGGAACTGAAATGGGTTGGGGTCCAAGCGAAACGGTGAGCGTGACCTGCGAGCTGTGCGGAACCGATGTATCTGCTTGTGGTGTCTGCGATATCACCGATCCAGTTGGTACTTCTTCTGAGTATGCCTCCTCGACGATGGGCGTCAGGCGGGCGTCCGTCAGCGCGGCGGTGGCCTCTTCCGCGGTCTGCCCAACGACGTTGATTACGTCCACGTGTTCAACGCCCTGGGAGACGACAAGTGCCACAGTTTCCGATGGATGCAGGTCAGTGCCAGCTTCGGGATCCGTCCTGACCACGAGGCCTTCTCCGACGTCGTCGGAAAATTCCTCCGTACGATCCACCCCAAAGCCAAGAATCGTCAGTGACGTTTCGGCGTCGTCGGCAGATAGACCGGTCACAACGGGAACCTCAATGCGTAAGCCAGGCCCTTCTGTGAAATACCACCATGTGCCGTAGGCGCCGCCTCCGATGAGTGCGAGAATTAAAACGATCATCACGGGCCACATCCGCCGCC
This sequence comes from Trueperella sp., assembly GCA_012727825.1. GTDB lineage: Bacteria > Actinomycetota > Actinomycetes > Actinomycetales > Actinomycetaceae > Trueperella. The sequence continues at coordinate 1,879 of JAAYGH010000034.1, read as the reverse complement.
GGCGTGCTGGCTCGTCGACGACGACGGTATCTTTGCGACTTGCCGGAGGGTGGCTCTGGGGCGAGCCCCCTTCTGGAGAATGGTCTCGCTCCGAAGCACCTCGAGCGGGGCGTGGCACAGCGTGCGCCACCGTGTTCGTCTGTGCAACCTCTTCCGACTGTGCGACGGGAATAGCGACTGTCTCGCCAGGGCCCACGCCGCGGTACCCCTGCGTTGTCGGCGCGGTTTCCTGGACGACGGGGAACACCGGGATGCGACGAATAAGAATGTCGCTCGGAAGTGATTCGACAATGTCAACGAGGGCGTCCAGTGCGGCGCCGGCATGTTGTGGCCGCTTCGATGGGCTCTTTGCGGTGAGCAAACCAATAAGTGAATCGAGTGCTGGTGGGATCCACTCGGCAAGATCTGTCAGACGTGGCATCGTCTCGTTGACGTGCTTGTAGGCCACTGACAGAGCGGATTCAGCCTGGAACGGTAGCTGCCCGGCAATGAGCTCGTAGAGCATGATGCCGACCGAATAGATATCGCCTGTTTTGGCTGTTGTGCCATCGGAGACGAACTCGGGAGCCACGTATCCGACTGTGCCAAGCATCGTGTTTGTTTGGGTCGAGGTTGCGGCAGAGGCGGCGCGCGCGAGGCCAAAATCTGTGAGCTTGGCATCAAATTTCGGTTCGAGCGAGGTGGGCTCGAGCGGCTTGGCCAAGAGCACGTTTTCCGGTTTGATATCGCGATGGATGATTCCAGCGTCGTGTGCCGCGGCAAGACCGGTGAGGAGCTGGCGGATGAGCTCAAGGCTAATACCGAGAGGGAAGGAACCGTGGGTGTTGAGTTCTGAACGCAAATCCGGTCCGGCGATGAGTTCCATGACGAGGTAGGGACGCTCACCCGTAGGTTCATGTGCCACGCCCTGATCATGTACAGCCACGATGTTTTGGTTTGACAGGCTCGCAGCCGAGCGTGCTTCTGAAATAAAACGTTGGACGAAATCAGATTGTTCGGCAAGGTGTGAGTGAATGACCTTCAGTGCAACTTCGCGTTGCAGGCGCTCGTCGGTCGCCCGATATACGGTTGCCATGCCGCCGCGTGCAATGCGCGCGGAAATGGCGTACCGGTTATCGAGGACGGTGCCAAGAAGCGGATCGGGTGCTTTCACGACTTCTACAATACAGCGCGAAGCCGGTCAGCCCACAGTGGACTGACCGGCTTCGCGTGTCGAAGATTTAGAAGCGGCCCATGGCCGACTTCACCTTGGCGACGTAAGTGACTGTATCGGGGCGCATGCCGTACTTTCGCACGCCTCCCAAGCCTTGGTAATAACCGGCGATTCCCTGATCAAAGCTCGAAGCGGACGATTGCAGTGATCGAATAATCGCCACGCCGGCCACGATGTTGTCGTACGGATCGAGCAAGTCAATCGGGCGGCCCACGAGCTGTGAGGCCCACACACCTGACGAGGGAATCACCTGCATTGTTCCGATCGCGTTCGCAGGGGAGACCGCCGAAGCGTCAAAACCGGACTCGACGTACGCGTGTGCCAGAGCAAGCTTGGGATCTACACCCATCTGGTTGGCCACCTGAATGATCGTCTGCTGGGTCTGCGCCCGCGAGGGGACTCCCGCGTTGATAAGTGCGTGCTTGTTCGCGTTCGCTGCTGCGACAGTTGAGTCTGCGTAGGTGTAGCCAGGGAAGTTATTTGTGACGAGCTGAGACTGGGACGAGCTCGAGTTAGAACTGCTAGCCCCGCCGATCGTCAGCTTCTGACCCACACTGATGCGGTTCGGATTCGAGATTCCATTCGCTGACTGTATAGCGGCGATGGTCGTTCCGTGATTGCGTGCAATGCGATCGAGCGTATCGCCAGCGCGGACCGTATATACCG
>JAAYGH010000348.1 GCA_012727825.1 Trueperella sp. | reverse complement strand
CTTCACGTGGCACCTGTTGCTACGAAAGTCCCGCGCATGTGGGGGGTCCAAGCCTGGGGCTCTGCCCCGCTTGTGCTGGGTGAGGTTGTGGAGAATCCCGAAACGATCGCTACCGCGATCCGGATTGGAAACCCGGCTTCGTGGAAGTATGCGGAGGCAGCTCGCGATGATTCGAAGGGCTGGATCGATCGGGTCACTGACGAGCAGATTCTTCAGGCTCAAAAGGTGCTCTCGGCTGAGGTTGGCATCTTCGTTGAGCCAGCTTCGGCGGCTTCGGTCGCAGGGCTGATCCAAGCGGCCGAGCAGGGCAAGGTCCCCGCGGGTGCAACGATCGTGTGCACCGTCACGGGCAATGGATTGAAGGACACCGCCACAGCGCTGGGTAACACGGACGTGGATCTCACGCCGATTGCGCCGACGCTGGAAGCAGCCGTGAACGTACTGGGGTTGTAATAATGAGGATCGTGAAAGATACGGCGCGGGTAAAAGTTCCGGCGTCGTCAGGAAATCTCGGCCCTGGTTTTGACTCGATGGGCATGGCCCACGACGTGTGGGATGAGGTCTCTGCAACGTTGACGACGGGCGCCTCGCGGGTTGTGATCTTGGGGGAGGGCAACAACACCTTGCCCAAGGACGATTCGCACCTCATCGTGAGAACGATGCGCGAGACTTTCGAGCGTCTCGGTGCCCCGACCCCAGGCATTGATCTGGTGTGTCGCAACAGTATTCCGCACGGCAAGGGCATGGGCTCCTCGGCCGCAGCACTCGCGGCTGGGGTCATGCTCGTGCGCGAGTTGCTGGGTGCTCCCGATGCTTTTACGAAGGACGAAGTCTTCAACATCGTTGCCGATTATGAGGGGCATCCAGACAACGCGGCACCCGCGGTTTACGGGGGAGCCACCGTGTCGTGGCGCGAGGGCGATCGTTACAAGACTGCGCAATTGCCTGTGTTGCAGAAGGTGAAAACTACACTGCTCGTGCCAGATGAGGTCCTCCTGACGGCCGCGGCTCGCGCCGCATTGCCGGACATGGTTCCGCTCGTTGACGCAGCGTTTAATGCCTCGCGCTCGGCGCTCATGGTGCATGCACTGACGCAGGATCCGGAACTTTTGTTCGCCGCGACTGATGACAGGTTGCACCAGCAATATCGCGCCGAATCGATGGTGCACACCGCGGCAGTTCTTGCGGCTCTTCGCGAAGCGGGCTGGCCTGCAGTTGTGTCGGGAGCAGGCCCCTCGATCCTCGTGTTTGCAGAAGTGGATCCCGCGATGGCGAACATCTTCGCCCAGCAGGGCTTCCGAACGGTGGACTCGAAGCAGGTGCGCGGCGCGCACGCGGTTGACGTCTAATCGGCTCTCGGTGTGCCCGAGGGTCTAGGATTAGTGACCGATCGTGGTGGGCTCGCCTACGCGGGAGTCGGAAATCACGACACGCATTCGGTAAATTGATTTTTAAATGTTCGCGTAGGTGTGTATGCTGATTTTTGACAGTATGGCTTGAAGCCATTGCGCACAGTGGTTGTTGAACCGCGTGCAATCCGCATTTTCTGTCATCATTCATAGTTGCGCACTGCGCTAGTTGCGGATACATCTTTCATACCCATTCCGGCATACCCGGAACCGAGGAAGGAACCTCGTGAGCGAAAACCCAACGCCACCATCAGGCCCCATTTCGACGATGCGTCTAGCCGATCTTAAAGAGGTCGCCGCATCGATGGGCCTAGAACTACCCTCAAAATCCCGCCGCCCTGATTACATCGCAGCAATTCGCGAGGCCCGCGGTGCAGGGTCGACGCCCGCTCCGGTTAAGGAACCGGCCAAGAACGACCAGCACGGCGACCCGACCGAGCAGCTTGAGCTCCCTGACGCGAAGCCTCAGAAGGACTCCGGCACGGAACTGTCCGACGAGGAGAAAAAGGCCGCACTTGACGCACTCGGTGAGGCAGCTGAGCGCCGTGCGGAGGAGCGCACTGACGACGACGAAAACCCGCGTAGCCGCCGGAACCGTAGTCGCCGAAACCGTAATCGGAATCGCGACGACCGCCAAGATCGCAGTGACCGCCAGGATCGCAGTGACCGCCAAGGTCGCGGCGACCGCACCCAGAACCGTCGGGGCGATGACGATCGTCAGGATCGCAG
>JAAYGH010000347.1 GCA_012727825.1 Trueperella sp. | reverse complement strand
GCGATCGGAACACCGGCAAACGGCGGTAGCTCTTTGCCGGCAGCGCGGTCGGCGTCCACGGATCTCGCGACATCAAGTGCCCCGGCGTCGTCGATAAAAAGGAACGCGTTCAGCCGCTCGTTTTCGACGTGGATTCGTTCAAGCGTTGCCTTCGTCAGTGCCTCAGATGTGATCTCACCAGCGCGCAGTTTCTCTGCCAGTTCGATGGCGGACAATTTCAGAATGCTCATGCGTCCTCCCCCTGGATTTGCGGGACGGCAAACTTGCCATCCTCATGAGACGGAGCAGACGCGAAGACCTCGTCCAAATCCAACTTCTCGTCCGTCACCACATCCTCACGCCACACATTGTGGAGCGGGATCGGGTGGGAGGTGGGCGGGATGTCAGAGTTCGCCACGTCCGCGACCGCCTTCATGGCATCCGAAATCGTGGTCAGCTCGTTTGCGAACTGCTCGATCTCCTCTTCCGTTAATGAAATACGTGCGAAGTCAGCCAATTCGGCGACCTCGTCTTTGGAAAATATCGACATGCCCAAAGTGTAACGCGTTCGGTAGTATGTGCACATGTCGCTCATTCCTAAGCCAAATCGTGAAACCGCAAAAAGATTTATGAAGTGGACGCTGGGCGGCATCATGGCATCGCAGGTTGCGGCCGTGGCGGCAGTCATCGCCGTCGACGAACACCGCAAGCGCCGTAATCCGCCCTCCGACGAGTTCCCCACAATGGAACCCCGTACGGTCCACGTGGCCGACTCGGACCTCACGGTGTACACATACGGCGAAGACTTGTATACGGACATGCTTGCCGCGATCGAGGCCGCCGAAGACGAGATCTTCTTCGAAATTTACATTATGAAGGCCGACGCCGTTGGGTATCGTTTTCGCGACGCCCTCATTGCTGCAGCGCAACGCGGCGTTGAGGTCTACATCATTATTGACACGTTCGGGAATCTCAATCAGAATCCCCGCTTTAGATATTTTCCCGATCTGCCACACCTGCACGTCATCCGCTTCCCACTACTTCGGACCGGCCTTTTTACCGGACAGGGAAAGGATCGCGGGTTCGACCACCGCAAGATTCTCGTGGTGGATAAGAAGGTCGGATTCGTGGGTGGCTACAACATCGGCGAGCTGTACGCCGAAAAATGGCGCGATACCCACCTTCGAATCGCCGGGCCGGCAACATGGGAGCTAGAAAACGCCTTTACGGACATGTGGTCGGTGTACCGAAAACCGCACCACCCGCATCTACCAGATCGCGGCCAACCGAACTGGAACTCGCGGATCACCGCTGTGCAAAATATTCCGGCGTTCAAGTCCTATCCGGTGCGGACGATGTATCTGACGTCGATTGACCGCGCCGATCAGCGCGCGTGGATTTCGATGGGCTATTTCATTCCAGACTTCGCGATGATGCACTCCCTCAAGCAGGCCGCCCTCCGCGGAGTGGATGTGCGTGTGCTCGTGCCGCAATATTCGAACCACATCGTGGCGGACTGGGTCGGGCGCCCGCACTACGATGAGCTGCTGCGTGCCGGCGTGCGAATCTTCCGCTATGAAGAAGCCATGATTCACTCAAAGACGATGACGATGGACGGCGTGTGGTCGACTGTGGGGACGACGAATATTGACCGGCTCTCGATGGATGGCAACTTCGAAATTAACGTTGAAGTCTACGATCGAGACTTTGCGAAGCTCATGGAAGAAATCTTCGAGCTTGATCTCACCAACGCCCACGAGCTTCTGCCCGAAGAGTGGGCCGAGCGCGGGCGCCTCGCGCGCATCACCGAAAGGATACTCAAACCGCTGGGGCCGCTTCTTTAGCGAGCTGGGCTGGTACAGGTGTTGTTTTGCAAACACCCGAGTTTTTAGCTC
>JAAYGH010000346.1 GCA_012727825.1 Trueperella sp. | reverse complement strand
GTCGTCTTCCGCATGGATAAGGAGCAGATCAAGCAGCTTGCCACGTCGGGTACACAAGAACTCGTGGCATATATGGAAAAATCATTCGGCGACGACACCGTGGTGGGCTTTGAGTATTCACCTGAAATTTTCGTGGACACCGAGCTCGATTTCGCGCTCGAGGTGTGCGAGGCAGTCATGGATGTGTGGGAACCTAGTCCGGACCGCGAAATTATTTTGAATCTGCCGACGACCGTGGAACGCTCCACGCCCAACGTGTACGCCGACCAGATTGAATGGATGAGCCGAAACCTTTCGCGCCGGGAGTACATTGCGCTGTCCGCCCACAATCACAACGATCGCGGTACCGGCGTAGCGACGACGGAACTCGCCCTGATGGCCGGTGTGGATCGCGTTGAAGGATGCCTGTTTGGCCAGGGGGAGCGCACCGGCAATGTGGATCTCATTACCGTTGCGCTCAATCTGTTCTCGGACGGCATCGATCCCGAGCTTGACCTGTCGAACCTGCCGGAAATCCGGAGCGTCGTCGAATTTTGCACGGGCATGGAAGTGCCGGCTCGCGCGCCATATGGTGGCGATCTCGTCTACACCTCGTTCTCGGGTTCGCATCAAGATGCGATTAAGAAGGGCTTCGCCGATCGTGCGAAGAAGGTGGCCGAAGCAAGCGGCGATGAGACCGCGGTGATGTGGGAGTTGCCCTACCTGCCAATCGACCCGAAGGACGTGGGCGGCACATACGAAGCCGTGGTTCGCGTTAATTCGCAGTCCGGTAAGGGTGGAGTTGCATACCTCCTGTCCTCCACACGCCATCTGGATCTGCCGCGTCGCCTGCAGATGGAAGTATCAAACCTGGTCCAGCACCGCACCGATCGGATTGGCGGCGAAGTCACGGCCGACGAGCTGTGGAAGATTTTTGCCGACGAGTACCTGCCACATACCCATGCTGCTGATTTGAAGCCATGGGGTCGGTTTGCGCTTCGTGGTATCACTGCGACGACGGCCGACGAAGGTAAAGAAACCGTCATTACTGTGACCCTCTCGGAGCTGGACAAGAACGGAAACCACTCCGATCACACGATCGCTTCGAGGGGCAACGGTCCCATCGACGCATTTACAAAGGCCTTGCAGGAGCTCGACCTCGATGTCCGCGTGCTCGACTACGCCGAGCACGCCCTGTCGGAGGGCGGTGACGCCACTGCAGCGTCCTACGTGGAGTGCGACGTCAACGGCCAGGTGCTGTGGGGTGTTGGTATTGATCCGTCGACGATGACCTCGGGATTCAAGGCCATCATTTCCGCGGCGAATCGCGCGCTGCGCTAGTTTGCCCGTCTTCGTTGGATGCGCGTTTCGCTCATGGGAGACGCGGCGGACCACGTCGTAGCAAGTCTGCGCCCAAGTGAGATACTGGGCCAGTGAAGACCTACCGTGACGATGCTATTGTGCTACGCTGCCATGATTTGGGCGAGGCCGACCGCATCATCACCATGCTCTCTCGCCAACACGGCAAGGTTCGCGCGGTGGCGAAGGGCGTGCGACGAACGAAGTCTCGTTTCGGTTCGCGAGTCGAACCGTTTTCGATGATCGACGTCCAGTTGTACAGGGGTCGAAATCTGGACACGATCACGCAGGTCGAATCCCGGAATCAATACGGGCGAACTCTGGTGGCCAACTACGATGCCTACACAACGGCGTCGGTGATGCTCGAACTCGCCGGCCGGCTGACTGGAGACGATCCTGACCCGGGTCAATTTCGGCTTCTCCACGGGGCTCTCCACGCCTCGGCGACCGCCGCGCATGCTCCAGATCTGGTTCTGGGGTCCTACATGCTGCGGGCGCTGGCGTTGTCTGGCTGGGAGTTGGCCGTGTTTGAGTGCGCGCTTTGCGGCGTTCCCGGGCCCCACGAGGCATTTCATGTGGCCTCCGGTGGAGCGGTGTGCGACGATTGCCGTCCGCCAGGTTCCACGATTCCAACCGTGGACACCTGGCAGCTCATCGGCGCTCTCAACGAGGGTGACTGGCGGATTGCTGATAAGTCGACGGATGTGGCCCGAAAGTCCGCGAATGCACTCATTTCTGCGTTTGCGCAGTGGCAATTGGAGACGAAAGTTAAATCTTTGCGCATGGTTCGTGTGGGTGAGCAGCGCTAATGGAGGATGCAATGGGAGAGCCTCGACGTCACCGTGAGGTACCGAATGATCATGGAGCCAAGCACGTGGCGATCGTCATGGACGGCAATGGACGGTGGGCAAACGCACGCGGGCTACCGCGTACAGACGGGCACAAGGCTGGCGAGAGTGCGCTGATGGATGTCATCGCAGGAGCAATCGAAGCTGGCGTCACAGTCCTGTCCGTCTACGCGTTCTCCACGGAGAATTGGAAACGTTCGCCACGCGAGGTGTCCTTCCTGATGGGCTACTCACGCGAGGTCATCCGCACTCGGCGCGACGAGCTCGACTCATGGGGTGTGAAAATCGTTTGGTCGGGCCGTCAAGCTCGACTGTGGGGCTCGGTCCTCAAAGAACTCAAGGAAGCCGAGCGTCTGACCCGCGGCAATTCCACCATCGTCCTGAACTTCTGTGTGAATTACGGTGGACGAGCTGAGATTGCCGACGCTGCGACCGAACTTGCGCTCGACGTCCAGCGGGGCAAGATTCGACCTTCGCAAATTGATCCTGATCTGATTGGCCAGTACATGTACCAACCAGACCTTCCCGATGTCGACCTCTTCATCCGCACCGGGGGCGAACAGCGCACCTCGAACTTCCTGTTGTGGGAATCGTCGTATGCCGAGTACATGTTCGTTGACGTGGCGTGGCCAGACTTCGACCGGCGAACACTGTGGGAGTGCCTCGCGCGCTACTCCACGCGCGAGCGCCGCTTCGGTGGCGCACAAGACGTTGTGGCCGACCGCTAAGTGGGCGCTTCCGCCGAAAGTCAGGGTAGCGCGTAGAATATCAGGCATGTTCCAACGTCTTGACCTTCGCGGCACCGCCCTGACCCGCGCTCAGTTAACTGCCAAACTTCCGCGTGCGACGGTAGATATTGATGTTGCCCTCGAGGCCGTGCGCCCAATTATTGATCAGGTACGAGCGCACGGCGCGAGCGCTTTGCGCTCGCTTGCCCAGACCTTTGACGGCGTGCGCCCCGAGCATCTGCGCGTGCCACAAGTTGCGCTCGACCGCGCTGAAGCAGAGCTGACTGATGAGCTGCGCGAAGCAATGCTGCTCTCTATCAAAAATAATCGAGCGGGCCACGAAGCCCAACTCCCCACGCCAACTCGCACCACGATCGTTCCCGGGGGGATCGTGCGGCAGCGATGGATACCCGTCGAGCGCGTCGGATTGTACGTGCCGGGTGGCCTCGCGGTCTATCCATCCTCGGTTATTCACAACGCGGTAGCGGCACAGTGTGCCGGGGTCGAGGACGTCGCACTTGCATCGCCACCGCAAAAAGAGTTTGGCGGTTTGCCGCATCCCACGATCCTTGCCGCGTGCAAGCTACTCGATATCACCGAGGTATATGCGGTGGGCGGCGCACAGGCAGTCGCGATGTTTGCCTACGGCGCTGCAGGCGAGCCTGGGACGGCCGACTCGGACGTGCTGTGCGAACCCGTCGATGTCGTGACAGGCCCGGGAAATATTTATGTGGCAGCGGCCAAGAGGGCCGTGCACGGCGTCGTCGGTATTGATGCCGAGGCGGGAACCACGGAAATCGCCGTGATCGCGGACGCGAGTGCAGATCCGACTTACGTGGCGGCAGATCTTCTCTCGCAGGCGGAACATGACCCGGCGGCGGCGTCAGTTCTCATCACAGATTCGGAGGAGTTCGCGGATGCGTGCGATGCGGAGATTGCCAAGCAGGCGCGATCCACGAAGCACTCGGAGCGTGTGGCGACAGCCCTGACCGGACCGCAGTCAGGCATCGTGTTGGTGGACAATATTGATGCGGCTATTGAGGTGGCTAACGCCTATGCGGCCGAACACCTAGAAATCCACACTGAAAACGCATCAGCCGACGCCGCGCGTATTCGCAACGCCGGTGCAATTTTCGTGGGACCATACACCCCCGTGCCGCTGGGCGATTATATGGCTGGTTCAAACCATGTGCTCCCCACGGGTGGAACGGCACGTTTCGCGGCCGGTTTGAACGTCATGGCGTACATCAAGTCGGTTCAGGAGATCGAGTACACGCGCGACGCCCTTGCATCAATGCAAGGTCCGCTCACCGCACTTGCCAATGCCGAAGACCTGCCCGCACACGGTGATGCCCTTGCCGTGCGAACCGGCACGTCGGCCGAAACGGAGGCGTAGTGACACTTCCACTTCGTCCAGATTTCATCGGTGAGGAGCCTTACGGAGCCCCGCAACTGGATGTTCCGATCGTTCTCAACACGAACGAAAATCCGTATGCGCCCCACGATGTGGTGGTCAACGAAATTGCCGCACGCGTGGGCGAGGCCGCCAAAGGCCTCAACCGATACCCCGACCGCGAATTAATGGCGTTACGTCAGGGCCTGGCGGACTACCTTGCCCTGGAATCCAACGTCGACGTTCCAGCCACGCAGCTCTGGGCTGCAAATGGGTCGAACGAAATCATGTTGCAGATCCTTCAGGCATTTTCGGGCCCGGATCGTGTGGTGATGACTTTTACGCCGTCCTATTCGATGTACTCCGAATATGCCCGCAACGTCTACGCCAAGTTCGTCGCCATCCCGCGCGCCACAGATTTTCGGATAAATATCGACGCCGTCCCCGCAACGTTTGCCCAACATCGCCCCTCCGTGGTCCTGATTGCCTCCCCAAACAATCCGACTGGCACGGCACTTGATCAGGCCGATTTACGAGCGGTGCTTGAGGCAAGTGTTGGAGCCGGGCCCGAGGTGAATGGGCAGGTGACTGACTCGATCGTCGTCGTCGATGAAGCGTATGGAGAGTTCCGCAGGGATGGCGTGCCCAGCTCGCTCGAGTTGCTCGCCGAGTATCCAAACCTCGTTGTGAGTCGTATGATGTCAAAGGCATTTGGAGCCGCCGGTTTGCGGCTCGGGTACATGGCGGCGAGCCAGACGATCATCGACATGGTACGGATCGTGCGGCTGCCCTATCACCTCTCGGCAATTAGTCAGGCGGCGGCACTGGCCGCACTGGAGCACCGGGATTCGCTCATGGAACAGGTTGGCGCAATCCGGGCAGATCGCGATGCGCTGGCACAAACTCTTCGGGGCATGGGACTCGAGGTCGCGGCGTCGGACGCAAACTTCATCATGTTCGGAACATTCGAAAATCGCCACGCCGTGTGGCAGAAACTTCTCGATCAGGGAATTTTGATCCGCGAAGTTGGGCCTGAGGGCTGGCTTCGTGTGAGTATTGGTACGCCACATGAAAATGAGGCGTTTATTGCAGGTCTGAAGGAGGCCATGACGTGAACCGGGTAGGAAAGGTCGAACGCGCCACAGCGGAATCGACAGTCAAGGTTGAGATCAATTTAGATGGCACTGGAAAGTCGACGATTTCCACGGGCGTGCCGTTTTACGACCACATGCTGACATCGTTGTCCAAGCACTCGCTCATCGATATGACGATTGAGGCCGAAGGCGATATCGACGTTGACGTCCACCACACAGTTGAGGACACGGCGATTTGCCTTGGCCAAGCACTCAAGATTGCCCTTGGCGACAAGCGGGGTATCGCAAGATTCGGCGACGCGCTCGTCCCGCTCGACGAGGCGCTTGCGCGTGCGGTGGTAGACGTTTCTGGCCGCGCGTATGTGGTGCACCGCGGCGAACCTCAGGGTCAGGAGTACCACCTGATCGGTGGACACTTCACAGGATCGATGACCCGCCACGTGTTCGAATCGTTCGCGTTGAACGCTGATATCTGCCTCCACATCGAGCTCGTGTACGGCCGCGATCCGCATCACATCGTTGAGGCCCAGTTCAAGGCCCTCGCACGCGCGCTACGCGCCGCCGTCGAAAAGGATCCGCGAGTTGACGGTGTGCCTTCGACGAAAGGCGCTCTATGAGCAAACGTAGATTCGTCATACTGACACCGTTTCCACGCCCTGAAATCGTGGCCGGAACGCTCCGCTTGCGCGGCATCAGCGCCTACGTGATCGGCACGAAGTCTGGCGCGTGTGTGGTGCGTGAGGTCGATAAACCAATGTTCACAGACTGGGACATCGCGGAACTCCTCGGCGGCGAATCGGAGAGTATGCCCGACGAGGATGACCCGTCGGACAACCCGGACAACATCGCCGGCCCGTTGTCAGAGTTATCGAACTACGGCGTCATTCTTTTGACAGCCGAGCTCGGTGACGACGTCGGTGCTGAGGCAGGCGTGTCCGGTATGGTCCCCGCTGTGCGGTATATGAAGGGTGAGCGTGGTGAGGACGTCCAAGCGGGTATGCTCCTCAACGTCGTCGACCCGAAGGTCGAGCACCTAATAGTCGGCGATATCGATCTTGATAAAGATGCCATTTTAACGAGCGAACTCTCCTTGAAGGATGTCGAAAAGCACCTCGGCATCAAGAAAGACGACGACGAGTGATCGCAGTCCTCGACATCGGCATTGGTGACACCGAGTCCGTCGAACGTGCGCTGCGCAAGGTGGGCGGACTCGTGGAGGTGACCTCGGACCCGGACAAGCTCCGCAACGCCGACGGTCTCGTTGTGCCCGGAGTGGGGGCGGTGGGACCATTCATGTCTGCTCTGAAGGTGGTACGCGGCGACCGTATAATTGAACGCCGCCTTGCCGGTGGGCGTCCGGTGCTCGGCATCTGTGCGGGGTTACAGGTCATGTTCGACCGAACCACCGAAGACGGGGGAGCGGAAGGCTTAGCTCAGTGGCCCGGCGTCGTCGATCGCCTACCCGTCGATGGTGTCCCGCACGTTGGATGGTCCGCCGTCGAGGCACCGGAAGGCTCCACACTATTTAACGGCGTTGAGGACGAGCGTTTCTACTTCGCCCATTCCTTTGCGGTACAGACGGACCCGGCGGCTGAGCTAACTGAAGAACTCTTTGAACAACCGCTCGTCTCCTTTGCCGAACACGGCACCAGGTTTGTCGCAGCCGTCGAAAATGGGCCACTCACGGCCACCCAATTCCATCCCGAAGAATCAGCAGATGCAGGACTAGAACTCCTGCGCAATTGGCTAGGCTCGATCTAGCCCACGAAAGGACAAAATGAGCAAGCGTCTTGAATTGCTTCCCGCAGTTGATGTTGTTGACGGAAAGGCCGTTCGCCTGAATCAGGGCGAAGCCGGAACCGAGCAGATCTATGGCGATCCTATCGAGGCCGTTGCCATGTTCGTTGAACAGGGAGCTGAATGGATTCATCTCGTGGATCTGGACGCCGCGTTTGGCCGGGGTTCCAACTACGACCTCATAGCGTCGATCGTGAAGAACCAGACGGACGTCAAGATCGAGCTCTCGGGGGGCATTCGTGATAACGAATCGCTCGAGCGTGCTATCAAGG
>JAAYGH010000345.1 GCA_012727825.1 Trueperella sp. | reverse complement strand
TTCCAGAACGGTGCGATGAGGGAGTAATCCGAAGTGTTGGAAGACCATCGACAGACGTTCTTCACGAAGGCGTCGAATCTGCTTGAGCGTCATCTTTGTGATCTCTTGATCGCCAATGTGCACGGATCCGGATGAAGCCGGGCCGAGGCCATTCAGGGTTCTGAGCAAGGTCGATTTTCCGGAGCCTGACAGCCCCATGACCACAAAAATCTCACCCTCTTCGATTTCAAGGGACACATTGTCTACCGCAACTGTCACGTCGTCGGGAAGCTCATCATGTGAACCGCCAGCTTTGAGGTGATCGACAGCGCGGTCGGGATCTTTACCGAAAACCTTATATACGTTTGTGCAACGGAGAGCTTTCACTCCACTTCCTCTTCATTTCATTGATGTGGGATGCAGACGATTCACATCGTGAATCGGTTGACTGAAATCATGACTGGTCGCTAAGGCGAAGAACTATCGCGTGGAACCACAGTCGCGGTCAGTGGGTTCGCTCGGAGGTAGTCGAGCTAGCTATCACTCATTCCTGAGATTGACGTTAATCCGCTGCGTTTGTGCTGAACGCACGGCGGGCATGTGTACCTCTACGACTTTCAACACTCTCAAAGGTCTCGAAGCGCGTCCATTTTCGTAATCAAATCGTTATATTTGCCGTGAGCGAACTGGATTCGCCCAAACTCCCGCCAGCTCCCGCTTTGACGCGCATTTATTCGCATCAAACGACAGCCTAAAAGGTGACTTGATTCACTCTTCTGACGCGTGTGTGCTGCTCGTCAAATACTCCGGGTGTTGATCCCAAGTCGCCTTAACCTCAACAAGATGATCTAACATTGCTTGACGCGCCGCCTCGGGATCACGGGCCTCGATGGCACGTGCGATGGCGCGATGCGCTTTTGCGACCCGTTGGATTCTGCTCGGCTCCATTGCGAATGTCGCCACCCGAGTTTCCATGAGGGCACCTTCGAGCACATCAAACATGAGAACCATAAACTCGTTATTCGTGGATTCGGCGATCGCCTTATGGAAACGGAAGTCATTACGAGAGGCTCGAGGTATATCACCTTCAAGGCTTGTAAGTTCGTCACACAACTCCAGGAGCTGACCGGCTGTTTTGGCGTCAGCCACTTCAGCAGCTTTACCTGCAGCAGCAACTTCGAGAGCAACTCTGACCTCATGGAGATTCACGTAATCGAGCGACGTGCCTTGACGCAGGAAAATTTGAAGCGCTTCTGTCACGTCGCTGATCTCTGAAAATCTCACGACGATCCCTGAACCGGGAATGGATTCGACGAGACCCTTCGCCGTGAGCACCTTGATGGCCTCGCGGATGACAGTCCGGGAGACGCCATAGTAATTGCACAGCTCTCGCTCAGAAGGAAGCTGTTCGCCTGCTTCCATGCCATCGTTAAGAATTCGATTCCGCAAATCCTCTGTCACCTGCGCGGAAAGGGACGGGGGTCGCACAATAGGCGCTTGTTGCGGCATCGTCACTCCCCTTGAATACGAACCGAACGCCCGGCGAACAGCTTGCGCCTGGAGTTTCTTGGCTACTTGGCAAATCCGACTCAACCGAGTACAACATTGTGCTGAAGTCTGGAAACTTTGGACGTGAAGACTTGTTCACCGCAGCATGGGAGGACCTCCAATGACGATTATTTCCGAACTCATTGAAGCAGCACATTACTTATCGTCGTTGGGGCTGTCGCCCGGGACCACGGGAAATGTGTCCTGCAAAATCGACGATCGGATCTACCTATCTGCCTCCGGATCGACGTTAGGCACGTTGCGCGAAGATCAACTGACAATCATCGATGGCGAGAAGATGACCGGGCCTCAGCCAACCAAAGAGGTGCCCCTGCATCTCAAGTTCTACGAGCTCAACCCGGGTGCGAGCGCCGTTATTCACCTTCACGCACCCGCAGCTTCCGCATATTCATGCATAAAGCCATGGAGCGAGTACAGCGCATTCCCTCCACTGTCTCCATACCTGATCATGAAGGTCGGAAACGTACCAACTTTGGCATACCAACCGCCAGGTTCGTCCACGCAGGCTGATTCGTTGACTGGGCTAAGCGTCCCGTGCGACTCAGCGCTACTTCAGAATCACGGCCCTATTACATGCGGCTCCGTGGCAGAAGCAGTGGATCGATCGATCGAGATTGAAAACTCAGCGAACCTAGCTCTCAAGCTTGCAGGAATGGAAGCGCGTTTGCTGACCGAGGAGGAATGCGAGCATCTCGCTAGGGCAAACAAGCGACCTTGGGGATATTCGGACTGGCGGAAATAGCGCATTCGGCCATCCGGCACCGCGACGGTAAATAAAGATCCCCGGCTTACGCATGTAAGCCGGGGATCTGGCGGTGGAGGTGGGATTTGAACCCACGGTGGCTATTGACCACACAGCATTTCGAGTGCTGCACCTTCGGCCTCTCGGACACTCCACCTCGGCAAGCTATCTTAACCGTTTTCACTACCTGCGAGCAAAGTGCCGTCGCCATTGTGGGCGTGATGTCACACAAGCTCCGCATTTTTAGTGAAATTCGAGCCTTTTTCTGCGAATTTCGCACCGCGATGCTCCCCTGTCACTAATTGTGCGGGAAGCAGTGCGAGACTCTAGTCCCGGCGCGCTTCGAACCACTCCACAAGCTGCCGG
>JAAYGH010000344.1 GCA_012727825.1 Trueperella sp. | reverse complement strand
GCGCTGACCCCACCGATCGAGGCAATGCGCGACGGGAGTGGATCCGCGGACAAGCCATTGCGTACGCGTACGCTCATTTCGGGGATTTCCCTCGTGGCGGGTGCTGTTCTCCTAGCATTCGGCGCGACAAACGATTCGGGTCTCGCGTTTGGTGTGGGAGCCGGCTTGCTCCTGCTTGCGATTATTGGGATTATGCCTGCTTTGGTCACTCCGGCCGTCGCCAGTCTCGGCTGGATTTTCCGCAAACTGAGCCCGGCCACCGGAGTGCTCGCATCGCGCTCGCTGCTGGCGAGCCCCCGTAAAACTGCATCGACGGCCGTGGCGCTTGCCATCGGCGTCGCCCTGGTGTCTGCTGGATCGTCTGTTGCGGCCTCGCTCAAAGAGCTGTCGTTTACCGAAATTGAGGACGGCTTTCAAGCAGACATCTACGCGATGGCTAATGCGAACATCGAGGATACGACCGTGGCACGCGAACGACTCGAAGCCGTGGAAGGGGTCGCCCATGTCGATGACTCCATGGTCAACGGCATGGCCATGCTCAGTGCGGTCGATGGTGAACCGCGGGAGCACATGTCACCCACTGGTTTCATGTCATCGCACGCCATGGACGGGCTCGGCCTGAAATACCAGCTTGGCTCGTCCGCTGCGATCGACGAGGGCACAGCGGCAATTTATGATTGGGTGGCAGAATCGGTGGGAGCCACCCAGGGGTCGGTGATCCAGGTGGCGACCGAGACGGGAATGGTGGAGATCGAGGTGGGGGCGATTGTGGAATCGGCCCCGCTCACGTTTGGAAACCCATCGGTCATTTTACCGCCGGAAAAATCGTCCGAGTTGGAGCTCCTTGATCCATGGCGTCCTGGCCTACTCGTGGATCTTGAAGAAGAAGCGGATTCGGCCAAGGTGGCTGAGGACATTCGTCTTGCGCTCAAAGACCAGTATGTGTGGTCAGCCTCTGACCGTGAGGAGATAAAGGATATCGTCAATGGGCAAACAGATGGCCTCCTGGCGATCCTTTATGCATTGCTTGCCCTGTCGGTGATTATCGCGATACTTGGGGTGATTAACACGTTGACCCTGTCGATTGTGGATCGCGTGCGTGAGATTGGCCTGTTACGTGCGGTTGGTATGCAACGTTCGGGCGTGCGCTTGATGGTTATCCAGGAATCAATCATCATCACGCTGTTTGGAACGGTGGTTGGTGTGGTATTCGGTGTGGCGCTCGGCCTTGCGCTCACCCGTTACCTCGCTTCTGATGCTGAAGCGCTTTACGTTGTGCCGTGGGAGACCATGGGGGCGGTCCTCATCGTCGGACTTATCGTGGGGGCTCTTTCAGCCCTGCTTCCCGCCCGAAAGGCGACTCGCCTCAACGTTCTCGAGGCGATCGCGGAGGAATAGGGTGCCCCGGACGCCGATGGGAGCGGTGCCCCTCTGCAATATGACACTGGTTCAAAGGTTCGGCCCGGCGCAATGCCGGGCCGAACTTCGCCACCCCCTACGAGCAGCGTCATAGACGCTGGCTCAAGTCACACTGCGAAGCGGAGAGCTCACATGTAACTTCTGGCGAGGCCGTTGCATGCGTGTCTGTGGCGGAAAGACTCACCAACTTTCAGCCAACAGTTGTCAACGACCGGTAATGTAGAATAACTCAAATGTGGAGCGTGAAACGGAATCTCGGTATCGCGAAAAGGCACCATTGCCGAATAACCTCTTGACCAGCGAGAAGAGTTTTTTCTTGCATAAATAAATGCGAATTTTGCAACGTTTTTCAGGTTCGCCCGTCTTTAACTGAAGGGGTCACTCGGCCGGTATCGCTGATTTAGGTAGTGAGGGTGACGACGCCACGCAATTGCGAGTCAGTATTGATTCGAACGTCGCCCGCCACGGTGAGGGACTCCAGTTCACGAACGTTCGGTATCGCAATAACGCGCTCTTCAAAATCGGCAATATTTCGGAAGTACGTTGGATCTAGGTGAATTGACGGCATCGGGTCCATGACCCCTCGTGGCACGCCATCCACGCCGAATTCAAAGGCGTTTGATCGTACCAAGAAGAGGTCTTGAGTATTCTTCACCGGAAGGAAGCGTGTGCGAGGGACGAGGATCGCCTGCGCGCCGTCGAACTGTTCAATGATTGCTCCCATCGCCGTTTCTAGTTGTATTACGGGTGGCGAGGTAGGATCTGCCGGATCCACCGTTTTATGGTTCACGATGAGCGGCAAGCCCGCAATGCCATCGCCCGCCTTCAGCAACTGGTCGAGTGCTTCGAGGTTGAACCATAGGTTGTTCGTATTGAAAAAGCGGTGCTTAGTCTCATCAGTGAATGCATCCATGTCGTCCAACGGCGTTTGTGCGACCTCGCGAAGAACAATCCGGCCATCGCTAACCCGACGTGCCAGGTGCCCACCCTTGTTATCTGCCTTGGTGCGAGTCGCCACCTCCATTGCAAACGGCGCCCCTGACGCGGCAAACCATCCAGCCAACTCAGGCGATGGAAACGCGCCTAAATTATCCGCATTTGAGGTCGACATATACCGATAGCCGTGGTCTAGGAGTTGGCGGATGATATCGCGCTCTTGGAGGACGGTGTAGATATCGCCGTGTCCGGGCGGATACCACTCGAGTTCGGGATGTGCTGGCCACTCGACCGGTTCCAATGTATCCGCGGCCAGCTTTGGCTGCATGCCCTGAATGAAATCAAGTGGCAGGTCGGCGACGGCGATGTCGCTTGGCACGTTCTCAAGCGTGTCCGCCTGGGTCCGAAACGAGTTCATGAAGATCAGTGGGAGGCGTGCGCCGTATGTCTGACGGGCAAACCGAACTTGCTGGACGATGATGTCGAGAAAAGACATTCCATCACGCACCGTGAGCAGCGATTTTGCATGGTTCATCCCCATTGATGTGCCAAGTCCGCCATTCAATTTGAGGATCACGGTTTGGTCTAGCGCATCGCTTTGGTCATCGATCGTTGATCGCGTCTCGCCCAGCATCGTAACGTTCTCGAGCGGCTCGATAGTGGACTCTGGCATGTAGCCAGTGGCGCCATCGGCGGCCTTGAGGAAGTAGTGACGCATTGAGCGAATGGCAAGATCGCTTGCCCCGGCTGCAGCCATCTTTTCTTCTGTTCGAGCCAACGATTGCGAAAACCTTGTAGCCATATCGTCTACTGTACGTGTTTGCGGGGTTATCGGGCGGGCTTGTGTGTCTAAACTTTGCGGCCGAACTCGGTATGGATGAAGTCCGCATAGGAGCTGCGTGCCTCGGTGAGGTCGCCGGGTTGGAGGGTGGTGAGGCTGGCGAGATAGACGGTCACTGCCGTGGCTATCCCGGCAAGGAAAATCTTGACGGCCATCACCGGAAGGACCCAGATTGACAGTATGATGCCGGCCCAGAGTGTGCCGATAGCGATGACCTTCGTGCCCGTTGAGATCGCTTTTGCCTCGCGGTACTGGTAAATGTACTCGCCATATTGCGGGTGAGTCATGAGCCATTCGTAGAGCCGAGCCGATCCACGCATGAGGCAGGCGGCGGACAGGAGCCAGAAGGGAACTGTGGGAAGGATGGGCAAGAACATGCCAACGAAGCCAAGCCCAAAAAAGATTAATCCAAGGACAGTGAAGATTGGCCGCACGATGATCATCAGAATCCGTCCTATAGGTGTCGCTAAGAAATCTACGCCAAGACGCTCTCAATTTCAACGCGAAAGGCTGGACCTCGAGCCAGTTAGCGACACTTTGTTTGGCCCGTGTCGCATGACTGCGGGGGCGGGTGTCTCGATTCCTGCCGCGTCGCCGCCGGATATTACCAAGCCCACACTGTCGTGATTGAAAATTCAACTAAAGTATTTTAAACTGGAACCAACAAGATCCTGACCGCTCACTCCTGGAGGTCTCATGTCCACCCCAATCCAAAACAATGCATCACGCCTCGCGTCCGATACTCATATGGGGCAGGTTGTGCTCGATGTGCGTGATCTGAACCTGATGAAGAATTTCTACCACGAGGTCATCGGCCTTGATATCCTCGTCGATTCAAACATCGCGGTTCTTGGCCGGTCCGGCGAGGCCGGACTTCTCGACGTCCCGCTCGTCGAGCTTCGGGAGGACAAGTCGCTGCCAATCAGGCCAGAGGGAAGCGCAGGCTTGTATCACACGGCGATACTGTTTGAGTCCGCTGAGCATTTGGCAGCAGCCGTTGTGAGGATTGCGCGCCAAGCGTCACACCTGTATACGGGCTCGGGGGATCACCACGTGAGCCAGGCGTTCTATCTTGACGATCCTGAAGGTAACGGCATTGAGCTGTACATTGATCGCCCCCGTGATCAGTGGACATGGACGAACGGCCAGGTTTATATGACCACCGAGTACATCGATCCGAATCAGTTCATCGCCGAACACGCTTCCGAATTCACCGGTAAGACCTCTACGAAGCGAGACAAATCCGTACTCGGGCACGTGCACCTCCAGGTCGGGGACATCCCGACCGCGCGCACGTTCTACGTCGACACGCTCGGCTTCGATATGACCGCAACCCTGCGCAATTCCGCACTGTTTGTCTCCGCGGGCGGCTACCACCACCACATGGCCATGAATACGTGGAATTCCGCGGGTGCAGGCCCGCGCACGCCGTCGCTCGGCCTTGGCCGCGCAACGATCGTTGTGCCCACGCGGGCCGAAGTGGAACGCATCCTAGCCGTCACCGGCGGTCACGACGACGGTCAGAACGTCGTCGTCAAAGATCCGTGGAACAACGAATTGACATTCGTTTCTGCCGCCTAATCGACCACCCAAGAATCGAAGGAAAGAACTATGCAGTTTGGAATTTTTTCAGTATCTGATGTGACGACAGACCCGACAACGGGTAAAACGCCCTCGGAAAACGAGCGTATTAAGGCATCGGTTACGATCGCCAAACACGCGGAAGCGGTGGGCCTCGACGTCTACGCGATCGGAGAGCACCACAACCCGCCGTTCTTTTCCTCATCCCCGACCACCACACTCGCCTACATCGCAGCCGAGACGAAGAACATCCTTCTGTCGACCGCCACGACCCTCATCACCACGAACGATCCAGTCAAGATCGCCGAGGACTATGCGATGCTTCAGCACCTATCTGATGGGCGCATAGATGTGATGATGGGACGTGGAAATACCGGACCCGTCTACCCGTGGTTTGGTCAGGATATCCGCCAAGGCATCCCGTTGGCGATCGAGAATTACGCGTTGTTACGGCGTCTGTGGGGCGAAGACGAAGTCGATTGGGAGGGCAAATTCCGTACGCCGCTGCGTGGCTTCACGTCCACGCCACGCCCACTTGACGGCATCGCGCCGTTCGTGTGGCACGGCTCAATAAGGTCACCCGAAATTGCCGAACAGGCCGCCTACTATGGCGATGGCTTCTTCCACAACAACATCTTTTGGCCGATGAGCCACACAAAGCGGATGATCGCGCTGTACCGCCAACGTTTCGAACACTACAAGCACGGCACCGCCGCGCAGGCGATCGTTGGCCTTGGCGGGCAGTTCTACATGGCAAGAGATTCGCAGACAGCTAAGCGGGAGTTCCGCCCGTACTTTGATAACGCGCCGGTGTATGGTCACGGGCCATCAATGGAAGATTTCACTTCCCAAACTCCGTTAACCGTCGGCTCGCCGCAAGAAGTCATTGATCGTACTTTGGCTTTCCGCGAGGACGTGGGTGACTATCAGCGCCAGATGTACCTCATTGATCACGCAGGTCTGCCACTCAAGGCAGTTCTCGAACAACTCGACCTCCTGGGTGAGATCGTGCCGGTCATGCGTAAAGAATTCGAATCCCTGCGCCCCGAGGGAGTTCCGCAGGCTCCCACTCACGAGTTACGGCGGGCGGCCCGCGGCTTGCAGGAACCAAAGGAGCATAGGGTTGCGGTTGATGATGTGACCGGTGCATCCTTCTACAAGCAGCAGGACACCGTTGGAGCATCCGTGAAACATGCTCATAACCTCATTGGCAAGGTGGAGGGTAAATAGTGCGCATTGCGATTGTTTCAGCCTCGCTTTCGGAAAGTTCGTCAACTCAGCAGCTTGGACAAGCCATCGGCGACGCCGTCGCGGCTGAGCTAGGTGGGCAGATCGTTCACGTGTCGCTACGCGAACTCGCGCACGCGATGACCGATAATCTGCTGACCGGATTTCCATCTCAGGCTCTCGAAAGTGCGTTCGACGAGGTCGCTCATGCCGACGTCGTCATCGCTGTCACGCCCACCTACAACGCTTCCTACTCGGGTCTGTTTAAAACGTTCTTCGACGTACTTCCCGACGGGGCATTACGAGATAAGCCGGTGGCGATCGGTGCAACTGGTGGTACCCCGCGGCACTCACTCGTTACCGAGCACGCCATCCGCCCGATGTTCACCTACCTGCATGCGATCACCGCGCCTACCGCCGTGTTCGCGGCAACTGAGGATTTCGGTGCGCATGCTTCGGACTCGGACCCATCAGGCGGTTCCAGCCTCACCGGGCGCATCCGCCGCCTCGCCAAGGAGCTTGCGGCGATCGTGGGAGGCTCGTCTTCGAGTGAACGTGGCACACCCGAGGCAGAGCAGGCAACGGTTGCTGACCGGTCCACGCCAGACGTCGATGCGGCCCGAGAGCTCTTCGACGATTTCAAATCGATGGATGAACTGTTTGGCTGATCGCCGCACACACCCGTGCCAAGCCCTGCGTTCTTAGCGGTCCTGCGGGGACTCAGCTAGCGGGCCGGGGAAGCCGGAGCGCTTCTTCCGGTAGATCGTCATACGGTAACGCACGCCATTTTCGGCCATGTGCCAGCCACGATCTGGATCCGATTCGACCGTTTCCCAATCGAAGGGGATCATCGGTGCGAACGCATCCGCCCCGGGCACCTCTAGGT
>JAAYGH010000343.1 GCA_012727825.1 Trueperella sp. | reverse complement strand
CATCTACCGAGTTATACGTACCGTGCAGCGACGGACCTTCGCTATCCGCGCCGTCGGCGTTGGCCGTTTCGGTTGACTCAACCGGTGTATCTGGTGAAACGGTATCGTCGGAGGAACCGGTCGAATCGGAGCAACCGGCGAGCGCGAGTACCGCAATGGCTGCTGTTGCGAAAAACTTGATCTTCATAGCTCCCTGAGTTCATTAAATGGTAAGGATTTGCGCGTGCCACGATACTCCCTCGACCAAGGGATTCCCTGTACCAAAGTGCCCAGAGTGCGGGAGTTCACCGACGTCGTTCGCTGTGGGCTGTGAATGCCGTGCGAGGCGGGGGTCGTGTAGCGTAAAAGCATGACAACACAATTGCCAGGCATGCCATATAACCGTCTTGGATCTTCCGGCCTCCAGGTCTCCCAGTTCAGTTTCGGTTCGTGGGTCACCTTCGGAAATTCAGTGGACACGGGGATAGCTAAAGAACAACTTCAAGCCGCTGCGGAGGCGGGCGTCAATTTCTTCGATAACGCCGAGGGTTACGCGCGCGGAAAGTCCGAAGAAATTATGGGCGAGGCCATCCGCGAGCTTGGGTGGAAGCGCCACGAATACGTGATTTCCACAAAGTTCTTCTGGGGTATCAACGGCGATGTGCCGAATATGAAGAATACGCTGAACCGCAAATATCTGATGCAGGCTATTGATGGCTCGCTCGAGCGCTTCGGGCTCGATTTTGTGGACCTCGTCTTTTGCCACCGCCCCGATCCGAACACGCCGATCGAGGAAACGGTGTACGCGATGAGCGACATCGTCGAATCTGGCAAGGCGCTGTATTGGGGAACCTCCGAGTGGAGCGCAGGCGAAATTCGCGCGGCGTGGGAGATTGCTGACAAGCGCAACCTGCGCAAGCCCGTCATGGAACAGCCACAGTACAACCTGCTCAATCGCACGCGCGTCGAAAACGAGTACGCGCGCTTGTACGAGGACATCGGTTTGGGCCTGACGACGTTCAGCCCACTTGCTGGCGGAATCCTCACCGGAAAGTATGCCGACGGCGTTCCGGAGGGTTCGCGGGCGACCTTGCGGGGGCACGATGGCTTGGTGAAAGTGGCCGAAGACAGCGTGAATCAAGTGAAGCGGCTGGCAGCAATCGCCGAAGATCTTGACGTGTCGACAGCCCAGCTCGCGCTCGCATGGACGGCGTCGAACCCACATGTTTCCACCGTGATCCTCGGTGCATCCTCGCCAGGCCAGCTCAACGAAAACCTCGGGGCGCTCAATGCGCTAGAGCGCCTAACCCCGGAGCTGAAAGCCACGGTCGACGAGATTTTCGAAAATTAGCTCGCAGGCAGGAGGCGAATCCGTGAGCGGTCGATAGCTTCGCGAGCGCATCATCGGACATCTAGAATGGGGACATGTATAACGGCGAACGCGAAATCACCACACCCATCTCGTTAACGGCCCCGGAGGGTGGTCTTAACCCGGATGCAGCCGGCTGGTCGCGCCACCCGCTCCATGACACCTCTGGCATTGGTTCGGGTACTGGCGGGATTAGAGATGTGTGGGGGCGCAACAAGCGCTGGGAATATTGGCTGGTCATGACGCCGACCCACCTCATGTCGCTCACGATTTCGGACGTGGACTACGCGTCGTCGCACACCGTCTGGGTGTACGAGATCCCAACGGGTCGCAGGCTTGATGTTGCGGCGATCGTTCCATTCGCGCGAGGCGCGGTTCTACCACCGAGTCTGAAAGACGGCACGCGGGCACGAGGCGGTTCAATGAGTCTCGGCGGGCGGGTACGCGAGCCAGGCCCGGGCCGCATGCGGGCGTTCATTGACCCCGTCGAGGACGGAACACGGCTTCGCGCCGAGGGGCAGATTGCGCGACGTTCTAGAAACTCGCCGACTCCGATCGAGAAAGTGCGTTTCGACGTCGTCGCCCATCGAAGCCCCGACCATGAAAGCTTGGGGGTCGTTGTGCCGTGGTCGCAGAAGCGTTTTCAATACACGGTGAAAGAAACCGCACTCCCCGCGTCAGGCTGGGTTGAGATCGACGACGAACGTGTTGAATTGCCGGCGGGAGAGAGCTGGGCGATTCTCGATCACGGGCGTGGCAGATGGCCCTACAAAATGGAATGGAACTGGGGCGCGGCAAGCGGATGGGTGAACAAGGCCGCCGTTGGCTTGCAGTTCGGCGGTAAGTGGACCGACGGGACCGGCTCACGCGAGAACGCCGCGACCATTGATGGCCGCCTCTATCCGATCCACGAGGACATCACGTGGGATTACGAGTTTGGAAACTGGGACGGGCGGTGGCATCTGCACTCGCCATCAGTCGATGTGTGGCTTGAACCGTTGTGGGATCACGACGCGGTGACCGATCTGGGCGTGCTTGCTATGAAGGCCCATCAGGTCTTTGGGTATTTTTCCGGGACGGTCGTTGTTGATGGGCGCGAACTCGTTATCGACAACATGCTCGGCTTCGCCGAGGACGTGCGAAACCGCTGGTAGCGGGCTGGTTGCGCAACCAGCCCGCCGTTTAGCCACGGAGCTTGAGACGCGCGTTGGGTAGCTTGGGTGCAGGCAAAGGATCGGGCTGATTCGGCGGAAAAGCGCCGTACTGTGGAAATGCCCGCCCGTCCGAGTACCGCGCAGCGATCATGGAGTCCAACTCGGGCCCGCTGATCGCGGAGCCGAGCGCTTCGTCGTCGTCGAGAAAAGTTCGCCCGACCAGCGGCGAGGTCTCATCCGGTGCGTCAAAGCCCATTTCGGCTTGGTAAGCCTGGCGCCAGGTGACGATCTCCTCGTGGGTGCGCCCAATGAAGTTCCACCACATGAGAATTTGTTCGCCGAGCGGTTCGCCGCCGATGAAGATGGCAATGACGGGTTCCTCGCCGGCAGTCAGCGTGACCTTCGTGGCGCCCAGTGGCACAAACGCGAGATTGTCATCGGGCACCGCAGAGCCATTAACGTAGACCGCACCTGAAATCTGTTGCACGGCATGCTCGTGCTCGGAGTTCAGATCAATTTCGACCGAGGCGCCGGCCTCCAAGCGAATTTCCGCGCCCGTGAGCGGAATGTACGTCTTCACAGGAGATCTTTCACCGAGCACATCGCCGAGAAAGACCTTCGCACGCCATCCATCGCCGAAAATTTCGTTCGGCCTGTACCAGTCGAGTGACGGCTCGGTGAACCGGTACTTGTCGGGGAATGCATACCAGAGCTGGATGCCGTGCAACGTGGTGGTATCCGCCGTGGAGTATTCAGAATGAGAAATGCCCGTGCCGGCGTTCATGAGGTTGACTTCTCCCGGCCGAACGAGCGCCCAGTTTCCGGCGGAGTCGATGTGATCGATACGGCCCTCAAACAGCCATGAGACCGTCGCTAACCCCGTGTGTGGGTGGCGGGCAACCTTCATCCCACCTGATTGCGCCACATCGTCCGGACCGTAGGAATCGACGAAACACCAGGCCCCAACAAGCGAGCGCGCTCTTTGCGGCAAGGTGCGATACACCGTCATTGCGCGCGGCCCGCCAAGGGGGACCACCCGGGGCTCAAGTAATTGGATTCCCTGATCGCCGACGTCGGTGACTCCATCGCGAAGTCCGTTGCAGACGTGCTCTTCTGGCTTTGGTTCGAGATTCGACATGTGGACAGCCTACCGGGAACAGTTGAAAATTCGACTTATTCGTAGGCTGCGGGTTCGGGCTTGGGTTGTGATGTCGCCGCCGGCTGGTGATCGTGGGGCTCGCCTGAGAGAATTCAGGCACCGACTCACCGTGGAGGACACATGACACAACAGCCCTCGGCCACCGACCCGTTCTTCATCAAACTTCTGTTTGCCAAGAAGCAGAACTTGCCAACCGAAGAGCGCATCCTCGAGGTGCTCGGCTCACACTTTGGTGAACTTGAGGGGCTGACGTACTCCGAAAACGGCGCGGGCGCCGTCGTTCTCGATTGGGAGGTGGATGTTGGTGAGCAAAAGGTCGCCCCGATGGTCCAGATCTTCGCCTCCCAGCCACACGACGTCGACGCCATCGGCCCAATGGTCCGCAACCAAATGTGGGACGTGTTTCCGAACGCTGACGCCGTCCTCGAATCCCTACCATACGAGGTGGCCGGCACGGATTTCCTCGGTTCGATCCTTGACCCGCAGACCCGAGCAAACTTCGAAATGACATTTCTAGACGCCTTGCTGGAACTTTTCCCCGACGCCGATGCCGTGCTCTTCTTCGACACCGGCCGGCTCATGCGCGTTGACGACGTGCGTGCCCATGAGTTCGAGGGGATCGAGCGTTATATCCGGCTCGCGATGAACGTACGGGTGTTCAGCGTCGACGACGACGAGTGGCTCGTCGACACGCTTGGCATGCACAAGCTCGGCGGGCCTGATATGCAATACCACTTTCGCGGCCTGTCGCCCGAAGTCGTGGCTGGCCACGCGACTGCGGTGGCTGAATATCAACTTGCCAACAACTTTCCAATCGAGAACGGCAACTCCGTTCAGGGCTTGTCGGAGGATGAGCACTCAGATGATCCGGGAGACGCTGTTATGTGGCATTGCCGGTACGAAGACGCTCTAATCGGGCCGGAGCGCGTTGTACTCGACATCGAAGCTGGTGAGTTCGCTGCGGGCAACCGCCAACGTGCAGATGGCAACCACAGTGCGAATGGCCGCGAAGGTTAAGACGGTAGCTTTTGCGCAGACGGCTAGATGGCTAGACGCCTTGATGGCGATAGCTAGTTGGCGAGATGGCGTGGCGAAGAGACGGTGCGGTGAGGCGTGTGGTCGGAAGATTTGGACACTTTGGAAGGTAAAGCCGAAGTTTCGCTAAGGTAATGGAAACCACGCCAGCTTGTTCTGGTATTGACAAAAGGAGTTCCCGACATGGCCAACGTCTCGTTCTATGGAGGGCAGCAATACCCCCTAGAAATGCATAAGGTGCGCATTATTCAGAAGTTGCACCTGCTTCCCATCGAGGAGCGGCTAGCGGCGATTAAAGGTGCGGGGTATAACTCGTTTCTGTTGAAGAACAAGGACGTTTTCCTCGATATGCTCACGGACTCGGGAGTCAACGCCATGAGCCAGGAGCAGCAGGCCGCGATGCTGAATGCGGACGATGCCTATGCTGGTTCGGCCACCTTTTACAGGTTAGAAAGTAAGGTCACCGAACTGTTCGGCATGGAATATTTCCTGCCAGCGCACCAGGGCCGCGCCTGCGAGAACATCATTTTCTCTACGCTCGTCAACGAGGGCGACACGATCCCGATGAACTATCACTTCACCACAACCAAGGCGCATATTGTGGCCAACGGTGGCGAAGTTGCCGAGTATCTGCGCCCCGAGGGCATTGACGTGACCGTGCACCATCCCTTTAAGGGCAACATGGATACCGACCAGTTGCGCGCACTACTTGAGTCTGATGCTTCGGTGCCGGTTGTGCGGATGGAGGCTGGCACCAATCTGATTGGCGGTCAGCCTTTCTCCCTTGAGAACCTGCTCGAGGTTCGTGCGTTATGCGACGAGTTCGACGTCCCTCTCGTGCTCGACGCCTCGCTCCTTCAGGACAATCTGTACTTCATTAAGGAGCGTGAGGAGCAGGCCGCGGACATGACGATTCGCGAGATTGCCCTTGCCGTTGCCGGTGCGTGCGACATTTTCTATTTCTCTGCTCGCAAGCTTGGCTTCGGGCGCGGTGGTGGCATCCTCCTGCGTGACGAAGCGATGTATAAGCGCATGCGCGGCCTCGTTCCAATGTTCGAGGGTTTCCTGACCTACGGTGGCATGTCGGTGCGCGAAATGGAAGCGATCACGGTCGGTCTTGAGGAAACCATGGACTACGACATGATCTCCCATGGCCCGCAATTCATTGAGTACACGGTGCGCGAGATGGATAATCGCGGGATTCCCGTTGTGAAACCGGCAGGTGGCCTTGGTGCGCACTTGAACGCCATGGATTTTGTTGACCACATTGATCAGCGCCAATACCCGGCGGGTGCGCTCAACGCGGCGCTTTATATTGCGTCCGGTGTGCGTGGCATGGAACGTGGCACGATGTCTGAAGAGCGGGACTCCGACGGCGTGGAACCGCTGGCAAACATGGAGCTGGTGCGCCTTGCGTTGCCTCGCCGAGTGTTCACCCTCTCGCAGGTCAACTACCTCATCGATCGGGTGGAGTGGCTCTACGATAATCGCGAGATCATCGGCGGCCTCGAGTGGGAGGAAGAGCCGGAGATTCTGCGCTTCTTCTACGGACGTATGCGGCCGGTGTCCGATTGGCCTCAGGAACTCTTGGCAAAGTTCCGCGAGGATTTCGGCGACTCCCTCTAGTAACTGATTTCTTTTACGACGGCGTCACCCCAACTGGCGTATGAAAGTCGGGGTGACGCCGTCGTAGTTTGCCAGCAGGTATGGAT
>JAAYGH010000342.1 GCA_012727825.1 Trueperella sp. | reverse complement strand
TTAATCAGGAGCTCGCTCAGTCGACTGGCTCGGGCAAGCGTCTGGTGGCGGTGTGCCCCGCGCACGTTTACCAAGAAGAAGCCGACGGAACGATTTCGATCGAGACCGCGGCGTGCCTCGAGTGCGGTACGTGTCTTGCCGTTGCCGATCCCGGAGTACTCCATTGGGAGTATCCCGAGGGCGGCATGGGCGTCGAATTCCGCAGTGGCTAAACGGCGCCGTCCGTGGCTGTCGTGCGGCGCTCTTTGTATCCATCTCGCCAAAACGAGATCGCAATGACCAATGCGATGATAATGAAGAAGGTGACGGCAACGTACGCGAGAATGATGCCGATGTACCAGCCGTCATCGCCGGTATAGAGTCGCTGGCCGAGGAAGAACACGGCTGTGATGATCGCGTTGCCGACGGCGGTTGAGATACGCTGGCCCGTTTGCATCACGCCACCGGCGGTACCGCCGGCAGTGGGAGGAACGTCGAGCATTGATTGCGTTTGATTGGCCGAACCCATCGCACCCTGACCAAAACCGAGGACCGTCAGCGGGATCATGAGCCACCAGAACGAGATGCCGAATTCGATGCTCCAAATAACGGCGATCGAGCCCAGCACCCCCACAAGCATGAGAATCAGGGCCATGACCTGAACGCCACGGCCATGTTCAACAGCTCGTTTGCCTGACCATATGGCGGCATAACCTGAGATGAGAGCGTTCGGCAAGGAAACGAGACCGACCTGGAGTGCGGTGGCACCGAGCCCACGTTGGAGGAAGAGCGCAAGCACGACGAAGATTGAAGTCATACCCAAGAACTGCACGGCGGAAATGGCAGCCGAGTAGGAGAAGGTCTTGATTTTAAACAGATCGAGATCGACCATTGGTTCACGCCCGCGCTTCTTGTATCGACGCTCCCACAACACCCACGCGCCAATGAGAATAACCGCAGTTGGAAGTAGAGCCCAGACCCACACCTGTCCGGTGGACATGAAGGGGAGCATCACCCCGAGCACCGCGAGGATGAGCATGCCCATGCCAATCGGATCGAGGTCGATACGTTTGCGCTTCTTATAGGGCACTCCCTTGGATTTTTGAGAGTCGATGTACTCGCGCCGTGCCTCGCCCTTCTTCGGGCCCACGTGGCGGCGTTCCTTGCCAAACGGGAGCCACATGAGAGCCAGAATGATCCCGATAATGCCGATGGGGAAGTTGATGATGAACGACCAGCGCCAGCCGGTCTCGCGGCCA
Source organism: Trueperella sp. (assembly GCA_012727825.1). Taxonomy (GTDB): domain Bacteria; phylum Actinomycetota; class Actinomycetes; order Actinomycetales; family Actinomycetaceae; genus Trueperella. The sequence continues at coordinate 633 of JAAYGH010000342.1, read as the reverse complement.
AGTGCACCGATGAGGAGGCCGGACATGAGAGGACCCACGGCAACTGACATCGACACGACGAGTCCGAATAATGCGAACGCCCGCGCTCGTGCTTGGCCAGTGAAGTACTGCTGAATCAAGCCTGTGGTCTGGGGTGAAAGCACGCCCGCGCCAAAGCCTTGCACAAGACGTAAAAGGTTGAGGGTGGTGGGATCATTTGCAAGACCCACTAGCAGTGAGGCCACCGTGAAGATCGAAAAGCCGATCACGAACACGGATGATCGCCCGAAAATATCACCTATCCGGCCGGCTGGGACGAGCACGATGCCCACAGCAAGCGCATATCCGGATAGGACCCACTGGAGTTGTGCGTCGGAGGCCGAGACGGCCTGTCCCATCGCTGATAGTACGTTGTTGACCGCTGAGACCTGCATGAGAGTCATCATGAGAGGGACAAGCAAAACAACGAGGAGCTTGTTGCGATCGTAAATGCGATCTGTTCCCGCGACACGAATGTAACGCGGATTATCGCCTGGTTGATTCGGTTGCTTTCCGGCTCCCGAGATACTCATAATGACCTCAATATTCTCATGCAATAAAAAATGGCACACTGAGCGCCATCACAAACAGATTATAGGCATGGCTCCCTGTACC
>JAAYGH010000341.1 GCA_012727825.1 Trueperella sp. | reverse complement strand
GTCAAGGACAGCTCGCAAGAGAGTCGACGGGGCACGCTCGTGTACCTGCCAAAACCCGCCAGCACTCAGGCGGTAGTCATAGATCTTGTCGTTGGTCGTCGCTCGCTCCCACACGTACTGATCGGCATTAACTGCGGGAGCCGACCATACACGGTCGTCTGCGACGACGACGTTCTCTCCCGACGCGGGCGCAACGATCTTTAACCGCGTTCCCGGATCGACGATGTCGTCCCAGGCGCTCCCCCACACGTCAAGCTCCGCCAGGTCCGGCACGGCCAAGGGCATCTCGGTTATCGGAACAAGATCATTCGACTTTTCACGGTACATGCCGACGCCGGTGTCCATTTTGGTGACCTCGACACGCGTGCGGGTACCCCAGCCATCGCCGGAATCAACGCCGCGAACGCTCACCCCTCCACGCTCGTTCACCTGATCGAGCTCGTGGGCAAGATCCTCGCCACCGATTCGCCGAATGTTTTGGCGAACAACGGCCGTTTTCAGTGCTAATTGACCCTTGATGCTTACGTGACCAAAGTCTGCAGCGCCGGTCCACCCTGCTGCGCCGTCAGGCCACGGGTGATCCACACGATACTCGCTTGGCTCAATCACCTCAGTGACCACAGCATTCAAGAACTTTGATTTTTCAGCCGTGACCTCGGCGTCGACAACCTCTCCTGGAAGAGCGCCGCGCACGAAGACCACCCGGCCATCGTGCCGCCCGATGCCCACACCACCGTGTCCAATATCGTGGATGTCTAGTCTCATGTGTCGTCGTCTCCTCATGGTCGGCCGCCTCTACACTCATCCCCGTCGAGTTGAGTGACTACTCGGCAAACTGTTTAGTTTACACCGATTCAACGTCTGGCAATCCGCGAACCATCATCCACGTGAACCATACGATGAGAGCGAAAAACGGGACACCCATAAACAGCCGTGCGATTCCCAAAATTTCGGTTGCCTGGGCAAAGTAGAGCGGGGCTTGAACGAGTAGTCGCGCCGCAAACAACCCCACCCACATCCACGTGATCTGCGTGTAGCGACGCCGAGTGACAACCTTGAGTGGGGCGGTGCGAGCTGCCCGCCATGACGTGGCATCGCCGCGCAGAAATCCAAGAAGGAGTCCGAGGGCTGGCCAGCGTGCAGCTAGCGAGACCAGTAGCGCGAGCAGGTAGACAGCGTTCGTGATGAGACCCCACACAAAAAAGTCCGAGGCTTCGCCGCTACGCCAGGCTATGAATGCTGAAAGTGCGATCGCGAATAGTCCGCCGAGCGCTGGAGTCAAGGCAATTCGCTGAACTGCGCGAATAACAATAAAGACCGCGGTCGACCCGACGGAAACAGCGAGAGGCATGTTGAGTTCGCCCGTCACGGTGTACAACACCAGGAACACAACCGTGGGGACAACAGCTTCGATGATCCCGCGCACGCCACCTACGGCCGCCATGATGTCGAGGTCATCCTGAATAACCGCGCGCAGGCCGGAGGATTCAACTGTTTCAGCAGGCAGGTCGTCTGCAATGTGTTCGCTACTCATACGCATTCCTCACTACGAAACTCAAGCTAACCACCGTGGAGTCACGACGCCCATCATCTCGGTTTTCGTGCTTATTGATCTTTGCTCTTAACCTGCTCAGGAATCTCGAGTGGCAAGAGTTCGCGTGGTGGATGCGGTGTTTGCCCGCGGGCAACTGCGACATCTTTCATGATGCTGATCATCTCACTCGCCGCGGCGTCGTCTGATCCGGCCTTGCCATAAATGGTTGCGCGCAATAGCCACCGGGGGCCATCTACACCCAAAAAGCGATGCGGGGCATAGTCTTTTGAGTTCGGCACCGGCATCTGGGCGCGGAGCTCGTCGCCAAACGGGCCGGTAGTCTCTTGAGAAGAACCACCCTGCTTTGCTATCGATGTCTGCATATCGCGGCGCACCTCGTCCCAAATGCCACGCGAGCGTGGGGCCGCAAAGGCCTGCAGTTGTAACGCCGATCCATTCTTTGCATACACGACGCCGAGCACCTGCTTGCGATTGCGATCCAAAGTGAATTGAAGGGACGCACCGGGAACGAGTGGAATCCACAAGGCGCCCGCGTCGAGACGATCACCCATGTCGCCGAGCGCGTCAGCGTCCCACGGCCCATCTGTGTGAATC
>JAAYGH010000340.1 GCA_012727825.1 Trueperella sp. | reverse complement strand
TCGTTGTTGAGGGTCGAGAGCTCGGCACGAAAGTCGAGGTACTGGCCGTAGGCCGTTTCGGCCGTCATCCCCTGATAAATCTTGCGAGCACGCACGTGTGCGAGTGCATCCGTGTGCTCTGCCTTTTCGAACTCGAGTGCGCCTAGTGAGAGAAGAAAGTCCCCGACGAGGACGCCGGCCTTTATTCCGAAGTCGGCCGAATCGCCCATCATTGACATGCTGTGGTGTGAGGTTGCGAAACTGTGATGGATTGCGGGCACACCACGGCGGGTGTCGGACTCGTCGATGATGTCGTCGTGTGCGAGCGCCGATAATTGGTACAGCTCCACGGCGGCACCTGCGTGAATGGGCGAACCGGGACCGTCGAAGGCCTCGTAACCAGCGGCGAGAAGAAGCGCGCGCGTTCGCTTACCAGCTTCAGCGAGAAGCCGGGCTGGGTAAAGGAATTCCCTCCAGATAGCTCGCGCGACATGGTCATCAATGAATGGCGCGGAGGAGTCAAGGGCGTCGAAAATCCTAGCGGACACTGCGGCACGAAAATCTTGCATTCCATGAGCCTATCGGTAGTGAGAAAAGTTAACCACAACACGCACAATGGGTGAGTAATCCACATTTGGCTACGCCGGGAAATCATGCCCAGGTCGATTCCATTTGAATGGGCACATGGAGAAAATACGTTTACGAAACCCTCATGAATCACTCGCCCTCATCCCGCACCTCATCGGCTATCGGCCTATGAACGCGATCGTGGTGATGGGCCTACGCGCGGGTAAAGACCGCACAGGCGGACCGATAGTCCGCATCGGCGTGGAAGATGACCTTCCACATGAACTCATCGATATCGTGGTGGACTTCATCAGTACCTTTGATGTGCTCGACCTCGTGATCGCCTGGTACGGTCCCGATCTCGAAACTATGATCAATAACCGGCCGGCTATCGAGCTACTCGACACCGCGGGGCTTGCCGCGCAACGTTTCCTTGATGCTAACGTCCGCTCATCGGAGGACGGTTTCGTGACTGTGCTGCTCACCGATTACATTGATTGGGCTAGGTGTCTTGACGTGCGAGAAGCCGAGCGGGTGCCCTACGAGGAGCTCGCCGCTTCACACGTCGTTCGCCCCTTCGATGAGCTCAACGAAGCTCCGGGTGTGACCGAGCTGGTATTTCACGGATCTGCGCCACTTGCCATTGAACCCGAGCCAGTGTCGCCACGAGTGCCGTGGAGCCAACGCGAAGTGGCCGTCATGGCGGCCCGGGCCGAACGTGTACGCACCAGTCAGCGTCGCAAATGTGGCAATGTGTGGCAGAAAACGCTCGAGCGGGTGCGAAGCGGGTCAACACTTCAAGAATCGGCCCCTACACAGGAGGTTATTGGTCTTTTGAATGCAGGACTCGACAGTATCTTGCTACGGGATCGGGTGATCTTGAACGCTGTGAACTCAAACGTCACCGAGATCCTCAAGGTGAAAAAACATGAAATCGGCAGGCTTTTGGGTGAGGCAACGGTAGAGACCGGGGAAAATATTGGTGCGGTCATCGACGTGCTTGAATATATTGCCGTGTTTTCCGACGACGACGACCCCGCGGCTTTTGCCGTCGCTGCCTACCTGCGATGGTGGGTAGGTGACTGCGATGGCGCATCGGGCAATGCGATTGTGGCCAGTGAATCCGACCCGCATTACTCGCTCGCAAAGCTCGTGCTTCATGCTCTCTTTGTCGATCTTCCACCCCCCTTTAGTGATGTGGCGTGAGAACCTAGGGCGTAACGGCGAAAGTCACAGAGGTGATCGTGTCTTGATATCACGGCGAGTGCGAGTTTACGTGCCATCTTGCGTATCCTCGTATTGTGACATCTACATCTGGGAAACCTATGACGGTTGTTGTACCTCTTATCAGGGATGCAAATGACGACGCGCTGTCCACTGCTATCAAGATTGCCCGACAACAGGATATGACGTTGGTAGCAATTCTCAGTCGACCAGTGTCGGAGTTCGATCAGATAAGTATCGATGAGGAAATCGATGCTCTGAGCGATCGGCTTGACCGCGAAGACATCGCCTATTCAATGGAGGTGCGTTTGGGTGAAGATGAACTGGGCGTCGCAACTGCTGAGGTCGCGGCGGATGTCGATGCCTCGCTCGTTGTTGTCTCTCTGGCAAAGCGCCCGGCGAATGGAAAGCTTCTTTTAGGATCACAAATCCAACGACTACTTGTCGACACTCCCTGTTCGGTGCTCGTCGTTCCAGAGGGAACCGCCTCAACGTTGAGGGAATAAAAACTCTGAAAAAGCGTTCACCATAGTAGAAGAATTACGGGTTTTCGCTGAAAATCCGCTATAATCTCCTAGTTGTACTCACTGGCGTTTCGAAAGGTTGCACGTGACCGCATCAATGACAAAGACCTCTACCTCGTCCTCGTCCCCGCAGAAGGTTAAGGT
>JAAYGH010000339.1 GCA_012727825.1 Trueperella sp. | reverse complement strand
GAACTACCCCTCGCACTTAACCAGAACCCCTCGCGTATGCGAACGAACTAGCGTAGAACCCCTCGCACATGCGGGGAAACGAACCAGAACCCCTCGCGCATGCGAGAGCCGGCGAGGCAGCCCCAGCGAAAACATAACAAACGCGAGGGGAACCAGCCAAACACGAGAGGAACTACCCCTCGCACTTAACCAGAACCCCTCGCGTATGCGAACGAACTACTTGAGAACGAACTACTTGCGGACGAGCTACTTGCGCAGGACCTACTTAAGGACGTCCTTGTCCGAGCCTTCACCATGATCTGGCTTGGCGTACGGCGGGAGTGGAATCTCGCCGGTATCCACAGTTGGATCAGGTTCGTTGAGCGGGTACTTCGAGCGGTACATGTCCACGATCGTGTCAACAACCTGCTCATAGGTAATCGAACCGGTGTTGATCACAAGGTCGTAGAAATTGTCGTTGTTCGGATTCCACTGGTAGAGATGGCGAGACATTTCTGCTCTCATCCTGTCCTCTGCCTCGAGCTGCTCCGTCGCATCCGTGATGCTCAGACCAGTACGGTGTACGACCCGCTCAATTCGCTTCGACTTTGGAGCGATGAGTCGGACATGGATGGCACCAACGGCATGCTGAAGCACAAACGCTCCGTTTCGTCCGAGAACGACGCCGCCCCTCTCGACTTCCGCAAGAACGGTACGGGTATTCTCTGACGCGACGTAGAAGTTCTGCGCCTCGTCGTAGGCCATCGACATCGTGGCGTCCTGAGTACCGGAGTACTCCACGGCACGTAGCCAGCGGTCAAACGCGGAGTCCGACACGAGAGTTTCGCGATCCACGAGTGCGAGCTCCTCCGAGGAGAACTTCTGCCCGACGTACGGAACGCCCAGTTTCCGAGCAAGCATTGGGCCGATCGCAGATGCTCCAGCACCGGACAAGCCAAACACGGTGACGATGGGCGGTGCAGGTTCACCCTTCTTGCGAAGGCGGGTGGTGCGGCCATCGCCGACGGCGTCGACCAACACATCCTCGCCGGCTACACCGGTCATATCGGTCACGGCCTTCTGTGTACGTCGCTCGTTGAGCTCCTGAACAATTCTCGAGTGCTCCTCGAGGCCGAGCGGATAGCGAAGCATGATGATGATCGCGATGAATGTCAGCGCTGCGGGTGGAGCTCCCGTCGCAATGCGAATGCCTTGGATGGCTTGGTCGGTCTGAGCGGCGGTAGCCGCGTCGTAACCGAACGCGCCGATGATTGCCGCGCCAGCCCAACCGCCAACGCCCTGACCGGTCTTACGGATGAACGAGAGGATCGAATACGAACCACCCTCGGAGCGGTTACCCGTTTTCCATTCGCCGTAATCGACGGTGTCGGCCTGCATGGAGAACATCAGAGCGTTTGAACCGCCTACGCCAGCACCGTAAAGGAACCATGCAGCGAGTGCCACCGGCAACGAGCCAGCGGGTACGAAGTAGATGAGAAGGAAAGCGAGCACGGTGATGCTAGCTGCAGCAACATAGCCAAGGCGCTTACCGACCCTGAGAGTAATCGCCGGAACGAACGAGGCAATAATGATGCTGCCGACCGTTTGCGCGAGTTGAAGGAACGCGAACCAGCCAGCATTACCCAGAACTTCGCGGGCGTAGAACATCGCTACGGCAGACATCGTGAACATTCCTGCAAGAAGGAAGAAAGCGCCAAGGCAGAGGATGAGCAGAGGTCGATTTTGAGCCACTGTACTGAGGGTGCCCTTGATCGTCACCTTTTGTTGTGGGCGCTCGACAACTTCCTTCGTGTTCTTAAAGCAGATGAGATAAAGGATGACAGCAAGTACGGCCAGCGCCAACGTGATGAGCGTGAATTGCAGTCGAATGTTGTCGGACGTGGTGTCCTGGAACTGCGGCGCGACGACGAAGGCGAGCAGAACGGACGAGACCGACGAGGCAATTGAACGAGCACCCGACAACCGTGAGCGGTCAACGGGATCCTGAGTCATGGCAGCCGAGAGCGATCCGTACGGAATGTTCACGAACGAGTAGAGCAGCTGGTACGCCGCATCAAACAGGAGGATCCAGACGATGGCTGCTGTTGCACTAAAGCCTGCGGGGACCGAGAACAGCACAACGAACATGATCGCCAGCGGTGCTGAACCGAAGAGAATCCACGGGCGCAGACGCCCCCAGCGAGTGTCGAAACGATCAACGGTCTGGCCGGCCGCCAAGTCAGAAACGCCAGCCCAAATCTTGGTGATGCCGTAAATCGCGCCGGCGGCACCAGCGCTGATTCCGGCAATATCAGTCATGTACACCACGAGGAACATCGAGGTCATCATGAAGGTGAGGTTATTTGCAACATCACCTAGCGCGTAGGAAAGAACTTTCCCATTCGATAAACGAGATGTGGGTACCTTGCCCGTTTGCGTAGACATGCCAACTCCAATCCGCATCATCATTGATGCGTTTACATGCGTGCATCTGCTGTCGCTTTCATCTTAGTGACTCAGGCAACGAAAACCCACGAAAAATGGAATTGTCCCGTTCCCAACAGGTGCAAATGCGGTGATTTGCCTGTTTCGGGACGTTTGGCCTAGGATAAAAGCCGGAAATGCCGACGTGCAGACAGCCAAGTAAGCCAGATGTCCGCACTAACTCAACGACGTCAGGTTTCGAAAATAATCGTAAACGGGCCGTCGTTCACGAGCTCGACATCCATCATCGCCCCAAATTCGCCAACCTCAACCTGCAGACCATACTCGCGCACGGCCTGCACGAGCTGGGCAAACAGGGGCTCAGCCACGTCGCCCCCGGCCGCATGCGACCAGCTCGGCTTTCGCCCCTTACGCACATCTGCGTACAGGGTAAATTGCGAAACGAGCAGCACGGGAGCGCCGGACTCTTCGGCAGAAACCCTCGCACCGACGTCGTCGGATCCATCAGGGCCGCGTAGCAACTTCAACTGCGCAATCTTGCGGGCCGTCTTTTCAATCTCGGCGGGCCCGTCGCCGTGAGTCACTCCCACGAGCACGCACAGGCCCGGCCCGATGTCGCCCACCACGCGCTCATCCACGGTGACCTTCGCACGCTTAACGCGCTGAATCACACTTCGCATTACCATCCACCCCTAGATTGGCGACGCCGTGGGCCACGATCCGTCCAGCGCGGTCCCATCCGCTGGCGTTCAGGCCCGAGATAAAACACTGCGGCAATGAGGAATCCGAGGCTCACCCACCCGGCGAATGGGAACCACAATCGCAGCATGCGCACCGCAAAAAAGAGCAGGCCGCCGCCGCCCAAGATGCCTAGCCAGAAGTTTTTCGACCTGCCCGCGAGTTCGAACTGCCGTGCTGGACGCATGAGCGCGTCCACGAATCCCCACACGAACAGACCAGTTAGCGCGAGGGGCAAAATCGTGGCGAACAGCAACGACAAGAATGAACTCACTTCAAACATTAGCTAGAGCCTAGGCCGCCTCGGGAGCTGCCGAATCCGCCAGCTCCGCCATCACTACTTCCAGGCCCACCTGCACGCTTGCCGCGGCGCAGCCCTTGCCCGGGGCGTTCCGTCGGCGACGCCGAAGACTTACCCTCACGGGCCACGATCGGCTCCTGTACAGCTTCGAAGGCGCCGACTTGGAGCTGGGCGTCGTCGGCGGTGTTACGCCGAAGCAGCGCAAGAGCGACCGGGCCGTCCTCCGAATCGCGCGCGACCGAGGTCAGCTGACCCACAACGCGCTCGCCGAGCATCACGTCCGCGCCCGGCTCGGGCAGATCACCCTCCGGGCCCTCAAGGTACAAGTATGTGAGGCGACGCGGCGGCTTTCCGAGGTTGACGAGCTTGGCCACTGTCTCCTGCCCGCGATAACAGCCCTTGTCCAAGTGCACGGCCGTCCGTAGCCAATCGAGCTCATGCGGAAGCACCTGACCAGCGGCTTCAGTGTTCGGGCGCGGACGCCAATCCGAAATTCGCTTCGCCTCCCACGCCGTGATTCCAGCAGGCACCATGCCTGCGGCGATCAGGGTTTCCACGATCGGCTCATCCTTGGCGACGACGAGCAGCGTTCGGCTTGAATCTTTCGCCGGGTGCTCCTCGTCAGTCACACCGTAATGCGCTCCGCCGGGCAGCGTGCGCGGCCACGGGTCTTCCCAGACGATGGTCGCATGCGCGAGGGCTTGCTCCGACAATTCAGAGGCGGGAACCATAACACCGACGACGCCGAGGTCCGGCTGGTCGATCTCGACCCGCATCCGGAACATCATCGAGTCGAGGAAATCCGCAAAAGGCTGGGCCTGTTTCTGGTCCAGAATAAACCAGGTGCGCTCGCCGTCGTCGATCACGCCAGCCGTGAATTCGACGTGGCCGTTCGGGCCAAGGAGCATCATTTCCGACGACTCCCCCACCGCCAGCGACGCGAAGTCACGCGTGGTGAGATTGTGCAACCACGTGATGCGGTCCGCGCCCGAGACCGTGATGATTTCGAGGAAGGAAAGATCCGTGAAAGCCTTTCCTTCCGCGAGCTGATTGCCCTCAGCGAAGGGATTCGAGTAATGGCTGGGCACGTCAAGGTTCTCGTCCATGATTGCGCCTGGCAACGTACGGGAAATTTTCACTTGTCAGCCTGCTCTTGTGTTGGCGTCTTATCTTTATTTCCGTAGATTCCTATCCCCCAGTGGGACGGCTGATGATCGTTGTCTTTCTCGGATTCGATGGCTTGCTCGGCAGTTTCTTCCGCTTGGTCAGCGGCCTCCTCGCCGGTTGCCTGGGCCGATTCTTCCTTCGCCTCGGAGTCGCTGGCGTCCTTGCCATCCTTGCCACCGTAGAATTCGGTGCCCCAATGCTTGTCGTTACTCATTGTGTCTCCTCGGTTGTTATTCAGTAGGTGTGCGAACAAGAGTGCCTCGCGTGATCTTTTTTGCGGGCCCCACCACAGCGCCGCAACTTACACGCTGGGCGTTTCGTGCGCGTCGGCGTCGTCGTCAAATTGGCGTGACAGCCGACCCGCCAGATAGCTACGCATCTCGAAGCCGAACGCCTCCATGTCGTAGGCGTAAAAGAAGTCAGAGGCCACGCTACCGCCTACGAACTTGGCGGCCTGGAGGTCGGCGGCGGAGCCGGAGCGCACGATGGTGTCAGTAACCATCTGCATACGTGGCCCAGAAATCAGGCCGACCCACAGCTGGGCGGTGCCTGTGGGCGATGCGACCGTTGCCTCGAGCTCGACAGCGCCGTCCGCGCGCGTGGTGGCCTCAGGATTGACGCGAATATAGCCCGTCTCTGTTTGCCACAACCGCTCCTTCGTCAGCGAATCGTAGCTGGCCTGCCCGGGTGCTTCCTTGTCCACTGCGCTCGCCGGCTCATTCGCCAACCACACCCGCGAGACGAAGCGGACGTAGGGACCGCCATCGACGGAGTCGATCGTTAGTTCGTGCAGGTAGGCTGCCGCCTCAATGTTGTCGTACTCAAGGACGCCCGCTCCGTGCCACGTGTCGATAAGCCACGCGAGGGGATAATTTTCGGGAGCCAGATTCTCGGGAAGTCGGATAGCCATACCTCTAGGTTAAAGCAGAATGGCGGTAAAGACGTATCCAATCACGCCCAGCGAACAGTGTGGCAACAGCGATTTTGTGATGCCTTGGACCCAGGTGAGCGGGCGTTCGAAGGAATCCAGTCCGCGGCGAACGACGGCGTAGAACAGGCCGACCGTAGCCCCGACAAGAAGGCCCACCCAGAACGGGCCGCCAAGGAGGAACCCCGCGACGCCACCCGCGATCGTTGCGTTGAGAATTCCGAGCCAATTTGCGTTGTCCGAGTCAAAACCGTGGATGAGTGCGGCGACGGCGATCGCGATGGCGATTGTCAGCCCAACCATAGTGCCGGGGTCTGGGAGCGAATGGATCTCTCGGTCCCATGCCCCGGCTGCATGTACCCAAAACGATGCGGAGATCATGATCATCGCGCCGCCCGCCGAGGCTGAGATGTGTTCGATGAGATGGATACGACCGTCGCGCCGAAACATTTCTCCAACGAAACTAAGGAGAATGGCACCAGCCGCCACGACCCACGTGGTGGAGACCGTGCCGAAGTATGCGGCGGCGAGGGCGACGACGAGGGTGATGGCCATGATTGCTCTGGAGACGCTGCGATTTGTGAGGCCGAGAATGATGGGCCAACCCGGGATGATGGCAAGTCCAAGAAGGAGAGCCG
>JAAYGH010000338.1 GCA_012727825.1 Trueperella sp. | reverse complement strand
GACGACGAACAGAAACAGGTTAACGCGGATTGGGATCGCTCAAAATCTGAGCCGAAGCCGCGCCGGTCACCGGCCGCAATCATCGCAGCTATTGCTGTCCTTGTGAGTGTTGGGATGGCGGCGTGGATGATCACGGCCCGCGAATCGGAACCTGAAGTCACCACCACGACGATCTTGAATTCGTTTGAGGATATGGCAGATCTTGTTACTCAGGAGTACGTTTTTTCTGGGGTCGGGCAGTTCTCGGATTCGGGTCGCAAACTCTTCGGCTGGGATGTGCCACTGACCGGCAAGTCGTTCCTGGTGACCTATCAAGGCAGTGTTACCGCCGGAATTGATTTCAGCGAAATTGACGTCAGACTCGACGACGACGTCCAGCGCATCACAGTATTAGCGGCAGAGCCCACGGTGCTTTCCTCGATTATCGACCCGGCGTCCGTCGAACAGTACGACCAGTCGTTCAATCCGATCAATCAGATTTCTGTCGACGACGTGGCAACCTTCTTAAGCGAGGCAACTGACAGCCACCGCATGGAGGCGATTAACGGCGGACTCCTTGCCCGAGCTGAGGCGCAGGCTGAAGCTCTTCTGACAAATCAAGTAGGCGCAACTATTCGGGGAACAGACCTCGAGGAATACGAGATCGCCTTCCAGTGGAAGCGCAATCAGTAGCGCCTCACGGCAGGTTCACCGCGAGGCGCTACTGTGCGGACGGTGAGAGTTACTCGACAGTGCTACCAACGACTTCGGCGTACTCCTCGGCAGTTTTCAGCGGGCCTTCTGCACTCACCGTGACCGAGTAGAGCCAGCCCTCGCCGTACGGATCATCATTGATGAGCTCAGGGTTATCGAGCAGAGCCTCGTTCACCTCAGCGACCGTTCCTGTCACTGGTGCTTGAAGTTCAGCAACTGACTTGGTGGATTCCAGTTCGGCGCATTCCTCGCCGGCGGTCACCTCGTCGCCAACCTCGGGAAGTTCGGCGTAGACGATTTCACCCAACTGGTTCTGGGCGTAGTCGGAAATGCCGACGCGGGCGGGGCTGTCAGAATTCACCCAGTCGTGATCGACGGTGTAGCGCAAATCGGATTTAACAGTACTCATGGTCGTCCTCTTTCAGTGTGGTTGATGGTGACTAATTTTTTGGGCGTGAATAGAAGGGAAGATCCACGACCGTGTACGGCAGGGCCTTTCCACGAACGTCAACGCTGACTTCAGTGCCGGGGGCGCAATGGTCGGACTGGATATATCCCATGGCGATGGGGGAGCCCAGAGTAGGCGAGGGGATGCCGGAGGTAATATCGCCCACGTGCTGATCGCCGATGATCAGCTGCGCACCTGCCCGACCTGCGCGGCGCTGCTCGGACACGAGGCCGACGAGGACTCGATCAGGGGTGTGGTCCTTGATCGGTTCCAAAGCGCGCCGGCCCACGAAATCCTCGGATTTCTTGAAGCTCACGACGCCGCCTAGGCCCGCTTCGAATGGCGTCACCTCGGTGGAGAGCTCATTGCCGTAGAGCGGCATGCCAGCCTCGAGCCGGAGGGAATCACGTGCGGCCAAACCACAGGGCAGCATGCCGTGTGGTTCGCCCGCCGCCATGAGATCGTTCCACAGCTCGCTGGCGCGTTCCGTGGGGACGATGATTTCGAAGCCGATCTCGCCGGTGTATCCGGTGCGGGCAAGAATGATGTCCGCACCGTCGATGGTTAATTCCACGGCGGTGTAGTTCTTGAGTTCGGCGCCGTGTTGTCCCAACGTCGGGTCGTCAAGGGCATGCAGGACGTCGAGGGCTTTCGGACCTTGCAGGGCGAGGAGCCCGTGGTCGGCCGTCTCGTCGACGATCGTCACGTCTAATCCAGCTAGGCGTTCACGAAGGGCGCCCAGAACGACGTGCGCGTTACCCGCATTGGGAATGGCAAGGAAGCGGTCCTCAGCGAAGCGGTACACGATCAGATCGTCGAGAATCGTGCCCTCGCCGGTCAGCGCCAAGGTGTAGCGGGCGCGCCCGATCGTCATGGGTTCGAAGTTCCCTGCAAGTGCGAGGTTCAACCCGGTCACGGCATCTGGGCCGGTGATCCAGATCTTGCCCATGTGAGACACGTCGAATACACCTGCGGCTGCGCGCACAGCACGATGCTCGTCGAGCTCCTTGCCGTACTTCAACGGCATATTCCAGCCATTGAAGTCCGTGAAAGTTGCGCCGGCCGCTTCGTGTTCGGCCTCAAACGGGGATTGTTTTAACATGCTGATCTTTCTCTCGGTGTGCAGGATTAGTCTTCGAATGCTTCCACGGGTGGGCACGAGCAGAAAATGTTCCGATCCCCACCCACGTTATCGATGCGCCCGACGGGGGCGAAGTACTTATCGACCCTGAGGCCGGGTACGGGAAACGCTGCCTTCTCAACGGAGTATGGACGATCCCAGTTACTATCGATGACGGCTGCCGCGGTGTGCGGTGCCCGGCGTAGGACGGATGTTTCTACCTCAGCACTCCCGTTTGCGACCTCCGCAATCTCTTGGCGGATGGTGATCATCGCTTCGATGAACCGCTCGATCTCGGCGAGATCCTCGGACTCGGTGGGCTCGATCATGAGCGTGCCGGGGACGGGGAACGCCATGGTTGGCGCGTGGAAACCAAAGTCCATGAGGCGTTTCGCGACGTCCTCTGCGGTGACCCCAGTTTTATCGGTGATTTTCCGGATGTCCACGATGCATTCGTGTGCGACCAAGCCGTTGTTTCCAGCGAACAGAATCGGATAGTGGTCCTCAAGGCGTTTCGCAATGTAGTTCGCTGATAATACTGCGACCTTGGTGGCCTCAGTCAGACCATCGGCGCCCATCATGGCAATGTATGCCCACGTGATGGGTAGAACGCCTGCCGAACCGTACAACGTGGCGGCCACGGGGATCCCGGACTGGTCGCCGTCGTAGTTACGGGCATCGGATGGCAAGTGTGGAATCAGGTGCTCCGCCACGCATACGGGACCGACGCCGGGTCCGCCGCCGCCGTGCGGAATGGAGAAGGTCTTGTGCAAGTTCAGGTGCGACACGTCGCCACCGAACTTGCCGGGCTGCCCGATGCCCACTAGTGCGTTGAGGTTGGCGCCGTCGATGTAGACCTGGCCGCCGACGTCGTGGACCTTCGCGCAAATCTCCGCAACGCGGGCTTCGTAGATGCCGGCCGTGGACGGATAGGTGACCATGATGGCGGCAACCTCGTTGCCGTACTGGTCAAGAAGTTCATCCAAGTGGTCGACATCAACGGAGCCGTCATCGGCAGATTTAATGACCTTGATATCCAAGCCGGCCAATTTAGCCGACGCCGCATTCGTTCCGTGCGCCGAGGCGGGGATGAGGCAGATCCTGCGCTGACCTTCGCCTTGGGATTCAAGATAGCGGCGAATCGCTAGCAGCCCGGCGTATTCGCCCTGAGATCCGGCATTGGGCTGTACGCTCACACCCGCGTATCCGGTGATCTCTGCAAGCCAGCCTTCGAGTGTGTCAATCAATTCGAGCCAGCCACTAGCCTGATCCGCCGGCACAAAGGGATGAATGTTGGCGAATTCCGGCCAGGTAATGGGTTCCATTTCAGCCGCGGCGTTGAGCTTCATCGTGCACGATCCCAAGGGAATCATCGTGCGGTCCAGAGCGAGGTCGCGGTTTGCCAACCGGGTGGTGTAACGCATCATCTGTGATTCAGAATGAATGGAATTGAAAATCTCGTGGGTCATAAACTCCGAGGTTCTCACCAGATCTTCCGGAATGGCATTCGCGGTGGTTTCGCTCAGCGTCACACCAAAGACGTCGGCCAGAGCTGCGATGTCAGCAGCCTCAGTCGTTTCGTCAAACGAGAGCCCGACCTGCGTGGCCGAGAACTCTCGTAGGTTATATCCCGCTTTGACGGCTTTCGCCATTGTGGCGTGGACGTCGTCGACGCTCACGATCAGCGTGTCGAAAAATTCATCACTCGCCAAGCTGTAGCCGCCTGCTGTGAGTGCGCTTGCGAGCGCCGCAGCGTAGCCGTGGACCCGTTCGGCGATGGCCGTCAGCCCCTGCGGGCCGTGGTACACGCCGTAGAATCCTGCCAACACGGCAAGAAGCGACTGTGCTGTACAAATATTGGAGGTCGCCTTCTCGCGCCGGATGTGCTGTTCGCGGGTTTGCAAGGTAAGGCGGTAGGCGGGACGGCCGGCGTCGTCAGTCGATACGCCGACGAGCCGACCGGGTAGATTCCGCACGAGTTTCTGGTGTGTTGCCATATAGGCGGCGTGTGGGCCACCGAACGAGAGTGGCACGCCAAATCGCTGGGTGTTGCCCACCGCGATGTCGGCGCCCTGTTCGCCCGGAGGAGTGATGAGGGTTAGTGCGAGCAGATCAGCGATGACGGTGACCATCGCGCCCGCTTCTTTTGCCTGCGTAATGATGTCGGCGTGGTGGCCGATACCGCCGTCGTTTCCGGGTTGTTGGAGGACGACGCCGGTAAT
>JAAYGH010000337.1 GCA_012727825.1 Trueperella sp. | reverse complement strand
GATCTACGCGGTTGAACAGCAGTAGTTCGTCGCGGCCGGACATGTTTTTGATGTGTGCATGAAGTGCCTGGCGAATGCGTTCGCCCCAGCGCCACGATTCCTCCGACGGATCAGTGGAGCGGGCAACTTCTTCCATGACGCCCGAGTCGCGCGGATTGCGATAACGCGGGTGGAGCATCGGCTCCTTTTCCACCTGGTAGGAGCTCAGGCCGTTGAGATAGATCAGCGAGGTCTCACCAGCGACGTCAATTTCTTCGAGGTAGCGCTGCACCATCACGGTCCGCCCGGCTTCGAGCTCATACTGGGCGTGGATGATCGCTTCCGAGCGTGATTTCGCGTCCGTCGACGTGTAGCGGCCCGTGCCACGCCCGCCCGAGGAGACTGCCGGTTTGATGATGAAATCACCGTGCGATGGGAAGCGCGAATGGATCTGCTGCTTCGACAGCCCTTGGTCTGGCTCGAGCCAGGTGGTGGGGATGACGGGCAAGCCAAGCTTCTCAAGCGCCCGCATGTAGTGCTTGTCCATGTTCCACTCCATGGTGGATGCCGAATTGGCAATGCGCGGAATGGACCCGGCCCACGCGTTAAACGCTTTCGGATTCTTCGCGTAATCACGAACAGAGCGCACGACGACGAGGTCGGCATCTCCCCAGTTCACACCGGGATCGTTCCAGACGGCGACGACCGGTTCGATTCCGCGTTCACGGAGAGCGTCGGGAAGATCCTGCTCGTCTTGATCGAGGTTGGGGAGAGCTTCCGAGGTTGCAAGAAAAACTTTAGGTGTAGACACATCGCCATTCTAGTTTATTTTGGGCACGCATGCGCAGATCCCAGCCGATCCGATGGCACACCACATCCCTCGCCGCCACGTGCCAGAGTTCACAAGCGCTATTGCCGTCAATGATTTGCCCGTTCACCTTGTTTCGAACTACAGTTAATCAACGTTGCGCACCGCTAGCTCAACTGGTCAGAGCACTTGACTCTTAATCAAGGGGTTCTGGGTTCGAGTCCCAGGCGGTGTACTACGAACGGCGATCAGCTTCGGCTGGTCGCCGTTTTGTATAGGATGACACCGTACCGATCGGAGGCGCCATGGGCCCGTTTCAAAGGTTGTTCTGGGAATCGACGTTCAACCCGGTGATGGTCGTTGCCTTCATCGCACTGCTGTTTTTCGCGTTCACGGCGAACTCCACTGAACGAGTGATCTTCCTCGTCCTTGCCGGGCTCCTCGCGCTCGCCGAGATCTCACGCGCTCGCGCTCGTGGCCGTCAGAGCACCGACGACGCCGACGCAACAGACGACACCACAGGTACCGACGAAACCCCGGAGTCTGAGTGACATCTCTTAATCACGCACTCGATCGCCTCGAGGATGAGCACGGCCTCGCGCCCTCCCCCGAAGCGATCCACGACGCCTTCACCTCGTGGTTCACCTCCACAGGCAAGCAGATGTACCCGCATCAGGAAGAGGCGCTGATCAACATCGTGGCGGGCGATCACGTCATCGTCTCCACGCCCACCGGCTCGGGCAAGTCGCTCATCGCCGCTCAGGCACTGTTCGCAGGCCTTGCCACCGGCCGCACCTCGTATTACACGGCGCCGCTCAAGGCGCTCGTATCGGAGAAGTTCTTCGACCTCATCCGCGAATTCGGCGCTCACAACGTCGGCATGATCACGGGTGATTCGTCGATTAACGCCGGCGCGCCCATCATCTGCGCAACAGCCGAAATCCTCGCAAATATCACCCTGCGCGAGGGCCCGGACGCCGACGTCGGCGTGGTCGTCATGGACGAATTCCATTTCTACGCTGATCCACAGCGAGGCTGGGCGTGGCAAGTCCCCCTACTGGACCTCCCCCAAGCTCAACAGATCCTCCTATCGGCCACACTGGGCGACACGAGCTTTTTCGTCGAAGATCTGCAGGAGCGTACGGGCCGGCCAGTGTCAGTTGTCGACGACGCCGTCCGGCCTGTTCCCCTGCACTTTAGCTATTCGAAGGAGCCGGTGGGCGAGCAGATTCAAGAACTCGTGGCCACTCATATGGCACCCGTCTACGTGGTGCACTTTTCGCAGCGTGAGGCCGTGGCCCAGGCGCAGGGCCTCATGTCGATGGCGCTCATTTCCACTGAGCATCGCGAGCGCATCCGCGCCGCGCTGGGCAACTTTAAGTTCAGTCCGGGCTTTGGCCAAACCCTGTCGAAGATGCTCCGCAACGGAGTCGGGGTCCACCACGCGGGGCTGCTTCCCCGCTACCGGCGCCTCGTGGAGCGTTTAACCCAGGCCGGCTTGCTCGTCGTCATTTGCGGAACCGACACGCTTGGCGTGGGCATTAACGTTCCGATACGAACCGTACTCTTCACGTCTCTCGCGAAATTCGACGGCTCACGCATGCGCAATCTCGGCGCACGCGAGTTCCATCAAATCGCAGGGCGCGCAGGGCGGGCAGGTTTCGACACGGTCGGGTACGTCGTCGTGCAAGCTCCCGAACATGACATTGAAAACGAGCGGCGCTTGCGCAGGGCGGGCGACGATCCCGTGCGCATTAAGCGCGTTCAGCGGGTCAAGGCACCCGAGGGTGAGGTTTCGTGGTCGGAGAAGACGTTTGAACGCCTGAAGAGTGCCGAGCCGGAGAAGCTTTTCAGCCAGTTTAACGTCAACCACGCGATGATTTTGAACCTGTTGCAGCGCCCCGATCCGGTGCCAGCCATCGTCAAGGTGCTCACCGATAATCACGAGTCCAAAACTCCACGTAACCGGTTCGTTCGCCGCGCGCTCGATATTTACACCTCGCTACGCACTGCCGAGGTCATCGTGCACGAAGATCGCGACTGGCGGGACGAGCATCCGGACACACCCGCGATTCGATTTGCCAAGGATGTGCCGGATGACTTTGCGCTTAATTCTCCGCTGTCCCCCTTTGGGTTGGCCGCACTGGAGCTTCTGGACGAGGAGGACGCAAACTATGCACTCGACGTCGTGTCCATCATTGAAGCTGTACAAGAAGATCCCAGAACCGTGCTTTACGCGCAGCGGAAGCAGGCGCGCGGTGAGCTGATCGGCAAGCTGAAGAACGAGGGCGTGGACTTTACCGAGCGCATGGCGTTGGCCGATGAGATCTTGTGGCCGCGCCCGCTTGCCGACATGCTCGAGACCGCACTCGAAACATATGCGCAGACGAACCCGTGGGTGGCGGGTCATGAGATCGCGCCGAAGTCGATCGTGCGGATGATGATCGAGGAGGCCATGACCTTCTCTGAGTTCATCTCGCGCTTCGATTTGACGCGTTCCGAGGGTGTCGTGCTTCGGTACCTCACCGACACCTATCGTGCGATGCGCCAGACCGTGCCCTATGATTTCCGCACAGACGAGGTCGAGGCAATTATCGACTGGCTCGGCCGGCTCGTCCGGTCGGTTGATTCGTCGCTGCTCGATGAGTGGGAAGCGCTCGCCGATGGCCGAGTCACGCTCGATGAGCTCGATCTCCTTGCCGACGACGACGCCACGACCGGCGAGGAGGCTGCGTTCGGCGCGGATGAGGACGGCAACATTTCCTTCACGCGCAACAAGCATGCGCTACGCAAGGCAGTGCGCAACGCCATGTTCCGCCGTGTCGAAGCGTTGGATCGAGATGACTACGATCTCCTTGACCGCTTGGACGGCCAGGACGGCTGGGATGGCGATCGCTGGGCCGATGCGCTGGATCCATATTGGGACGTGTACGCCACGCTGGGAACGAGCATGGATTCGCGCTCGGACCGGTTTTTCTCAATCTTGGAGGATCCGTCGTACGCGGATCTTTTGCAGGCGGGCGTCGATGAGGAGACGGCATCGGACTGGCTGGAGAGCCATAAACAGGGTCGGCTCTGGCTGGTCATGCAAATTCTCGACGACGAGGGCTCGGCCGAACCACCGAGCGAGGAACCGGAGATGACATGGGCGATGTGGGCAATCGCTGATTTGGATGCCTCCGATGAGGCAGATCGTCTCGTGCTTCACATGGTCAGACTTGGGGAACGATAGGACAACATGTCGATTACACAGAACATCCAGACGGTACGCGAGCGAATCGCGGTTGCGGCTCACAGCGCTGGCCGCGCACCGGAGGCAGTGACCCTCATGCTTGCGGCAAAGCACCAGCCGCTTGACAATCTTCTTGAGGCTGCGCACGCGGGAGCTACGACGTTTGGGCACAACTTGGTTCAGCAGTTGCAGTCCTCCACGCGAGGCCTGCTCGAGGCGGGACTCACGACGACGAACACAGTGATTGGCCCCGTTCAATCAAACAAGCTTCGCGCAGCAATGGATAGCGCCGACCGGATCGACACCGTTGATTCGGTGAAGACCGCCACCCGTATCGCACGCCGCCAGGAGGCGCGGATAGCCGACGGGCTCGCGACGGGGCCGTATCCAGTTCTTATTCAGGTGAACTCTTCTGGAGCCGACACGCAGAACGGGTGCGCACCCGGTGGCCTTCTTGAATTGGCTGGCCAGATCATGGATTTGGGACTCGTGCGCATCGATGGACTCATGACGATTGGGGCGAACACGAGTGATGAGTCGCAGATCCGCAAGAGCTTCGCGCTGACCCGGGCGTTGGGTCAGGAGATGCGCGAGTACCTAGATCTTCCCGGGGCAACCGAACTGTCGATGGGGATGACCGGCGATCTTGCGATCGCCGTCGAGGAAGGGTCCACCATTGTTCGTGTGGGGACCGCGGTGTTTGGAGCGCGCCCCGGACGTTAAATACGTGCCGTCGCTCATCACGAGCGGGGCGGGCGGTTAGAAGGTGGTCAAGCCCTTGGCTCGGAAGATCTCCCGAGCTGCCTCGGTCTCCTCCGTCGTCGGTGGTACAACCCTTTCGAGCTGGTACTCAAGGCCGAGGGAATCCCACTTGTCGCGTGCCATTTGATGGAACGGCAACACTTCAACGCGCGAGACGCTCTTCCAGTTCGAGACAATCTCGGCCACGGCCTCGATATTCTCGACGTCGTCGGTCAGGCCCGGCACCAACACGAAGCGGATCCAGATCTCCGTGCCGGCAGCGGACGCTCGCTGGCCGAAGTTTAACGTTGGCTGGAGCTCGCGGCCTGTGGTGCGTTCGTAGTACCCGGGCAACCCGGACTTCACGTCTAGTAGCAGAAGATCGATATCGTTGAGCATCTCATCCGTCATCGCTCGGCCGAGGAACCCAGACGTATCGATAGCCGTGTGAATGCCCGCTTCTTTGGCACCGCGCAGCAGTTTGGCGAGGAAAGCAGGCTGCATGAGCGGTTCACCACCGGAGAAGGTCACGCCACCGTTTGTTACGTTGAAAACCGCTTTATACCGCGTGATGCGCTTGAGTAGCGCCTCGACTGTCGCGCGTGTGCCATCGCGCAGGCGAAGAGTATCGGGGTTGTGGCAATACAGGCATCGCAGCGGGCAGCCCGCGAGGAACACCGTCATGCGGGTGCCCGGGCCGTCCACGGCAGTCACGAGCTCCCATGAATGCACGGATCCGACGTCGCCTGCTCGCACAGCCTGAATGTGTTCCTCACGGCTCATCTCGGGCGCGCGGTCGATGCCATCCAGCCCGGCACCCACTTCGCGCGGAACTTCGTGCTCGAGAGGCACGGGGCGATACTCACCCGTTGACCCGTCGCCAGCAAAATACCGGCGGGCGTCTAGCGATCTATTTACCATAACCGTCCTTGTGGGAAATTTCGGGGAAAAACTTGCCGGGCGCGTGGAAAAATATCCCCGCGCCCGGCAACGTCAAATCGACTCAATAATTCCTCTGAATTACATCGAGTCGTGGAACGTACGCGACAGGACGTCGAGCTGCTGCTCGCGCGTCAAGCGCACAAAGTTCACTGCATAACCGGACACGCGAACCGTGAGCTGCGGGTAGTTCTCTGGATTCTCCATCGCGTCTTCGAGGGTTTCGCGGTTCAGAACGTTGACGTTCGCGTGGTACAAGCCCTGAACGCCACCGTTCTCATCGCGCTGAGCTTTCATCGAGGCGAGTCGCTCTTCATATGTCTTAACTTTTGCCATCATCTTCTCCGTTTCGTAAAATTCTTGTCGCGTCTCTAGGCTTAGCCCTGCGCGACCATTCCGGCATCCATGATGCCAACGAGGTTGCCAATCTGCTCGTTCTTGTCGCGGCCAAGCGATGTAGGAACAATCGTATTGGTCAGTGAGATGCCATCGAGTGCATCCGTGTAGTCAAGCTTGCCAACCGACAGCATCGATGCGAGCATGCCGTGCGTATCAGCGCCGTTCTCCGGGTTTGCACCAGGAGCGAACGGGTTGCCTGCACGGTGACCCGACGGGAAGTTACCGGTGTTCTTGCCGTACACAACATTCGACGTAATCGTCAGGACCGACTGGGTCGGGATCGCGTTGCGGTACATCGGGATCGCCTTGATCTTGGCCATCACCATGTGAACGATCGTGGCTGCGATGTCATCGGCGCGATCGTCGTCGTTTCCGTAACGAGGGAAGTTGCCTTCGACGAGGTAGTCGACCACGAGGCCAGTATCGTCACGAACCGGGGTCACGGTTGCGTGCTTGATCGCAGACAACGAGTCGGCAACGATCGATAGGCCTGCAATACCGCAACCCATCGTGCGAACGATGTCCGTATCGTGGAGAGCCATCTCGATGGCCTCGTAGGCGTACTTGTCGTGGCTCCAGTGAATAATGTTGAGTGCTTCAACGTAGGTCTCAACAACCCAGTTCAGCATCTCCTCGTACTTGACCCACACTTCGTCGAAGTCGAGCGGGCCGTCGCCTTCAATGGCTTCGTATCCGTCCACAACCTGCTTGCCGGTCATCTAGTCGCGTCCGCCGTTGATGGCGTACAGGAGAGCCTTGCCTGCGTTAACGCGTGCTCCGAAGAACTGCATTTGCTTGCCAACAGGCATTGGCGATACGCAGCACGCAATAGCCGCGTCGTCGCCCCAGTGCTCGACGATCTGGTGGTCCGCTTCGTACTGGAGTGAGGACGTTTCGATCGAAACCTCTGCACAGAAGCGCTTGTAGCCCTCGGGCAGCTTCTCCGACCAGAAGATCGTGATGTTCGGCTCGGGAGCCGGGCCAAGGTTCATGAGGGTCTGGAGCAGACGGAAGGAGGTCTTCGTGACGAGCGTGCGCCCGTCCACACCGAAGCCGCCATCGGACCAGGTTGCCCAGTACGGATCGCCCGAAAAGATCTCATCGTAAGACTCGGTGCGCAGGAAGCGCACGATACGCAGCTTGATCACAAGCGCGTCAATCATTTCTTGAGCCTGCTCCTCGGTGAGGATGCCGCGCTCGAAATCACGCTCGAAATAAATGTCAAAGAAACCGGAGAGGCGCCCAAACGACATGGCGGCGCCATCCTGTGATTTGATTGCGCCAAGGTAGCCGAAGTACGTCCACTGGACTGCTTCTTGAGATGTCTCAGCCGGGCGCGAGATGTCGAATCCGTAGCCGTCCGCCATGGTCTTCAACTTCTCGAGCGCACGAATCTGCTCGGAGATCTCTTCACGATCGCGTGCCCAATCCTGCGAGAACGGCTGGTTTGCGTTGCGGTCCTTATCCTTTTGCTTTTCTTCGATCAGGCGATCCACACCGTACAGCGCCACGCGGCGGTAGTCGCCGATGATGCGGCCACGGCCGTAAGCATCGGGCAGACCGGTAATAATGTGGGCCGAACGCGCCGCGCGGATACGCGGGGTGTACAGATCGAAGACGCCTTGGTTGTGGGTCTTGCGGTAACGGGTGAAGATTTCCTTCACGTTCTCGTTAACGTCCTTGCCCGCTTCCTTGATGGCAGCTTCGACCATGCGCCAGCCACCGAAGGGCATCATCGCACGCTTGAGTGGAACATCTGTCTGGAGACCGACGATCACGTCGTCGTCTTCAGAAATGTATCCCGGTCCAAACGCATCAACATCCGCTGGGGTTTCCGTGTCGACGTCGAAAACGCGCTGTTCACGCTCGACCGACAGGTAGTTCTTTTCAAGGGTGTCCCACAGGCGGAGAGTCTTTTCAGTTGGGCCGACCAAGAATTCCTGGCCGCCTTCATACGGGGTGTAATTCTTCTGGATGAAATCGCGGACATCAACCATGGATGTCCACGTACCAGCTTCAAAACCGTTCCACTGCTTCGTGTTTGTCATTGAACCGGCGTCGATTGTCACTCGTTTGGCTCCTTTTAAGTCGTTCAAGTTCGCTTCCAGTCTACGAGACAGGCGCTCAAGTGTTAACCATCGGGATCGACCTCACAGGCGACATACCCGGCTTTTCCGGCGTTATTGCTGGAAGCTGAAGTGGAGTCATTCAAGTGTGGGACT
>JAAYGH010000336.1 GCA_012727825.1 Trueperella sp. | reverse complement strand
GGCTGATCCGCACCTGCCTCTTCAACTGGGCCTATGCCCGGCACACGGGTGGCACCTTCATTTTCCGCATCGAAGATACGGATCAGGCACGAGATTCGGAAGAGTCCTACCAGCAGCTTCTTGATTCGCTGCGCTGGCTCGGTCTGGATTGGGACGAGGGTGTTGAGGTGGGCGGCCCGCACGAGCCCTACCGCCAATCCCAGCGCATGGATATTTACGCCGACGTTGCCACGCAGCTTGTGAACGGCGGATACGCCTATGAATCATTCACGACGCCGGAGGAGACAGAAGCGCGGCACGTTGCGGCTGGTCGCAACCCCAAGTTGGGTTACGACGGCTACGACCGGGACCTGAGCGACGAGCAAAAAGCGGCTTATCGCGCTGACGGGCGTGAGCCAGTGTTGCGCATGCGGATGCCGGACGAGGACATCACCTTTACCGACATGGTGCGAGGCGATGTGACGTTCAAGGCTGGGTCGACACCCGACTACGTTTTTATGCGCGCCAATGGTCAACCGCTGTATACGCTTACGAACCCGGTAGACGACGCGATCACTGAGGTCACACACATTCTTCGCGGCGAGGATCTGCTTTCTTCCACGCCGCGCCAGATCGCCATGTACCGCGCGCTTCTGGACCTCGGTATTGCAAAGGTCATGCCCGAATACGGCCACTTGCCGTACGTGATGGGGGAGGGCAACAAGAAACTCTCAAAGCGCGATCCCGAGGCCAATCTGCTCCTGCACCGCGAGCGCGGCATGATTCCGGAAGGTCTGCTCAACTACTTGGGCCTGCTCGGTTGGTCGGTGGCCGCCGATCGCGACCTGTTCGATCGGGAAGAGCTGATCGAGAAGTTCGACGTTCACGATGTGAATCCGAACCCGGCGCGGTTTGACGACAAGAAGGCCGTGGCGATCAACGCCGAGCATATCCGCCGTCTCGAGGCGGACGATCTGCGCGGACGTCTATTGCCGTACTTGAAGAACGGCGGCCTGATCGATTCGGAGAGCTACGACGAGCTCGACGCCGACACGCAGGGACTCCTCGACGCCGCGGTTCCGCTCGTGCAGACCCGCATCCAGCTGCTCGGCGAAGCGCCGACCATGATGAGCTTCCTTTTCAAGAGCGCTGATGAGCTCGAGTATCAGGAGCAACCGGTGGCAAAGCTGCGCGACACGGCACCAGCGGTGCTCGATGCAGCCACGGCGGCGTTTGAGGACGTCGAGGAGTGGACGATCGACAACATTAAGGCTGCCGTGGACGAGCACGTGACGAACGCTCTCGAGATCAAGCCGCGCTTTGCCTTCCAGCCGCTATTCGTGGCGATGACGGGCACTAACGTGTCTCTTCCCGTGGTTGACTCCATGGCGATCTTGGGCAAGGACGAGACGCTCGCTCGCCTTCGCCGCTTCCGCGCGACGATCTAGATAGCCTGGCGCAGCGCTTAATGGTCCCGCACAGGATCCACGAAATAGATCGTTGATCCGGGCGTCCATCCTGTGAGCATTGCCGTGCCCGTAAGGCCCTCGGAGTCGACGACGATCGGCACGTACGCAAGCTGGAGCGCGGCAGGTATTCCGTAGCGGACGGCGTCGTAATTCTGGGCCAATGCGTGCCAGTTGACCCCGAGGCTGATGGGCGCCTGCGTGCCAGCCCAGTCGTGGGACATGGACGTGCCGTTGATCTCGCCCAACCTTGTGGGGTATCTCTCGATGAGGGAGCGGACTGAGTCGACGTCGGATAGCTCGTAGACGCGAAGGTCGCGAAGTGTGCGAAGTGGGTGGTCGATCGCGAAATCGCCGGCGTCGTCGCCGTAAACCTCTGCGGTAGATTCGACCGGAATAGACTGGAGGCGCTCACGCTCAAGATCTGCCAGGAGTTGTGCTCGCGTCATCCCCATGGCCGCTAGATCCGCGTCGGTAATGTGACTATCGTCCTCGGCGAACGCCTCCGGATCCTCGCGGTCGTAGGCAATCCACACGGGCATGGGAATCTGGGAGCTCGCCCACCAACTAAACCCGACCAGCTCGGGCGGAGTCCCTCCAACCAACCGCGCACTCGAGTCAAAACGGTGCTCGACATGGGCGACGTCGGGGCGCGTGAGCCACTGCTCGAGGCCGGGCAGCTGGAGAAGCTGACCAAGCACGGCATCGGCCTGATCGCGTTGGGCTTGCGTTGCCAGTGCGTCGATTACAATGTCACGTGCGTGGGTCCCAAAGGCGTAGCCTACCGTGGCAGAATTTAGCGCCTGCTTGATCGCCTGGGCGTCGATCGCCTCTGCTGTGATGGCAGCACGCGCCCATGTTAAAACCGCCTCCCAATAGTCGTGAACGTAGCGCGCGAACTGCGCGAACGGCGAATCGGGTTTCGGGATGGATTCGACGTATGCGCGTTGTTCATCCGAGACAGCGCCAACTAGCCAAGTGAATTGGCTGGTAGATGAAGGGTCGGCGTCGGGTAGCAGATGAATATTCGGGAGCTGTTGTAGGCCGGACGCCCATTGCGGTGCGCTACCGTGCACCGGATCGCAGATGCCAGCCAGACTCTCAATGGCTGTTCGCGTGAGGAGACGCCCGTGGAGTCCGGGGTGGACTGTGAGCTTGGACGGGTGCCAATCGCGCACAGCCGTTTCACGCC
>JAAYGH010000335.1 GCA_012727825.1 Trueperella sp. | reverse complement strand
GGACAGCGTCTTGCGCCCCCTGAACCCGGGGACAACGGCGCCCGACTGATAGTCCACGCTCTTGAAGACGAAATTCCCGGCCGGATCCTTGACCATCAGCGTCACGCCAAGCTCGGGCGAGACCCGGGGACTGTCGAAATCGACCGACACGATCAGATCGCCTCCCTCCGCACGGGTGCGCACCCCGGTGACCGCGAAGCCGTACTCGCGATGGATCACCGGAAAAACAGAGCTTGAAACCCGGTTGTGCTCCAGATACTCGGAAACGAGCTCATCCGTGTCCCCCCGTTTGCGGATCCGGCCGTTCTCGAACCAGAGGCAATGCGAACACAAATCGCACACCGCCTTCGCGTTGTGGCTCACAAACAGGATCGTCCGCCCGTCGCGCGCGATCTCCCCCATCTTGCCGAGGCATTTGCTCTGGAAGGCCGCGTCGCCGACGGCCAGCACCTCGTCGATGAGCAGGACTTCGGGCTCCAGGTGCGCCGCCACGGCGAAGGCGAGCCGCACGTACATGCCGGAGGAGTAGCGCTTCACGGGCGTGTCGAGGAATTTCTCCACGCCAGAAAAGTCCACGATCTCGTCGAACTTCGCGTCGATCTCGCGGCGCTTCATGCCGAGGATCGTGCCGTTCATGTAGACGTTCTCGCGGCCCGTCAGCTCGGGATGGAAGCCCGTGCCCACTTCGAGCAGGGAGCCGACGCGGCCGCGGATCGCGGCGCGACCGCTCGTCGGCTCCGTGATCCGCGTGAGGATCTTGAGCAGCGTGGACTTGCCCGCGCCGTTGCCCCCGATCAACCCGACGACCTCGCCCTGCTCCACGGAGAAGGAGACGTCCTTCAGCGCCCAGAACTCGCCGCCGCCCCGCAGCGCCGGGCTGTTGACCTTGCCCAGGTGCTCGGCCGGATCGCGCCCCCGCAGACGATGCCACCGGTAGAGCATCTCGTCGCGGAATGTGTGTCGGTTGATCACCCCCAGCGTGTAGCGCTTGGAGATGTTCGATACTTGGATGATTGGGGAGGGCATGTGGGAAGGAGGTGGGAGAGCGTGAGTGCGTGAGTGCGTGAGTCAGTGTGCGGCGGCGGTTGCCGGCTTGTGATCGCGACTGGTTTTACTGATGGAAACAAAAAGACGCAGCAGCTCTTCCGCTTCAGCAAGCAATGCTGCGACCTGATTGGCTACACAATTGGGTGGGGGGGTACATGTCCGTCAAAACTTCAAGCCAGAAGAGCGATTCGTCCGACTCCTTCTCGCACAACCCGACCTTGAAGGTAAAATCGGCATTGGATGACGCGCGCGTGGCCTCTCTGTAGTTGGCGCCAATTGACGAGGCCGACTTCCCGAGCTGAAAGGAGACGACCCGTGTGGAAGGGCTTGCAGGCAAGGCGTCGATCAGATGGAATACCTCGACGGCGAACTTCCGAGTTCTCGCCTTCAACCAGACTTTGAACTCCGCATTCGTCATTCTTTCGCCCATCCTGCACTCCTTCCTCTCGCTCTCACGCTCTCACGCTCTCACGCACTCCGAACTTCCCCCACGCTCTCACGCACTCCGAACTTCCCTCACGACTC
>JAAYGH010000334.1 GCA_012727825.1 Trueperella sp. | reverse complement strand
GTATCGAGGCCCCTGTCGTGCGTAAGGCACGCGAACATTACGACAAGCATCCCGAGTTAATCGGGGAAAAGGCAGCGGAAGCGCCTGCAATAAAGCCGGCTCCTAAGAAACCGGCTGCTAAGAAACCTGCGCCAAAGCCGGCAGCCAAACCTGATCCTGTGACCAGCGCAAAGCCCGGTCCGAAGCCACCTGCAACTCCGGCGAAGGCCGCTGCTGCAGCGAAGCCGGCCGAAGAACCAGTGCCCACACCCTTTGAGGTTGTTGCACAGGTAGTGCCAAAGGAGACCGTTCAGGTTCAGCAAGATAAGCCGAAGGCGCCGGAAGCACAAGAGGCTCCCGCACCGAAGGCCGAGCAAGCCCCCGCTCCCAAGGAGCCGGATACTGCGCAGGCAGAATCGAAGCCGGCCCAGCCGAAACAGCCAAAGGCCCCGTCGCGTCCGATCGCGACTCCTGGTAGCGCAGCAGCGTCCGCTCGTGCAGCTCGCGAGGCAGCACCGCCACGGCCACAGCGTCGCCGCGGTCCGCGTCCGGGCAACAGCCCGTTTGCATCCAAGCAGGGCATGGGTCGTCCCCGCCCCGGTGGCAATAAACCTTTCGCGCCGAAGCCGGGTACTCGTCAGGAGCCAGCGGCTGGTCGTCAGCCGCGCGAAGGCGCGCCACGCCCGCAGCGTGAAGGCGGCGGACCTCGTCCGTCACCGAATATGATGCCTGAGCAAATCAAGCCTGCAGATAACCAGCGCGGTGGCCGTGGTGGTCGCGGTCGCCCAGGTGGCGGCACCGGCGGAGCTCCAGGCCAGCGTCCCGGCGGCGGTTTCGTCCGCTCCGGTGGCAAGGCTCGAGGCGGTTCAACGGCTGGTGCGTTCGGTCGTCGAAGCGGTCGCGGTCGGCGTAAGTCGAAGCGCACGAAGAGGCAAGAATTTGAAGCGCAGCAATCACCAATGATCGCGGGCGTCCACGTACCTCGCGGTAACGGTGAAGAAGTTCGCGTTCGCGCGGGCTCCTCGCTGGCAGACTTCGCAGAGCGTATCGAGGCCGATCCCGCAGCACTCGTGACTGTCCTGTTCCGAATGGGTGAGATGGCAACAGCCAATCAGTCACTCGATGAGGACACGTTCCAGTTGCTCGGTGCCGAACTTGGGTATGACATCAAGATCATGAGCCCAGAGGACGAGGACCGCGAAATTCTCGAAGCCTTCGACATCGACCTCGATGCCGAGCGCGCCGAGGAGGAGCAGGAAGATCTCGACGAGCGTCCGCCGGTTGTCACCGTTATGGGTCACGTTGACCACGGCAAGACGGCACTGCTGGATGCGATCCGTAATGCTGACGTGGGTAAGGGAGAGGCTGGTGGCATCACCCAGAACATTGGCGCCTACCAGACTCGGGTTGATGTCGACGGCGAAGTCCGTGCGATCACATTCATCGATACCCCTGGCCACGAGGCCTTCACGCAGATGCGTGCCCGTGGTGCGGACGTCACCGACGTCGCGATCCTCGTGGTCGCGGCGAACGACGGCGTCATGCCGCAAACGGTTGAAGCTATCAACCATGCGCAGGCCGCAAACGTGCCGATCGTCGTCGCTGTCAACAAGATTGATGTCGATGGCGCGAACCCGCAAAAGGTCCGCTCGCAGCTCACCGAGTATGAGCTCGTTGCTGAAGAGTATGGCGGTGACGTCGCATTCGTCGACGTCTCGGCCAAGCACCGCACGAACATCGAGGAACTCCTCGAAACCGTGCTTGCTACCTCGGACATCATTGTGGAGCCGAAGGCCAATGCCGACAAGCCGGCCCGTGGCGTTGCCATTGAAGCGAAGCTCGATCAGGGCAGGGGCTCGGTCATCACCGCGCTCATCCAAGACGGAACGCTACGCGTTGGCGATTCGATCGTTGTCGGAACGGCCTACGGTCGCGTTCGCGCAATGATCGACGAGCACGGTCAGCAGATTGACGAAGCTGGCCCGGCGCGCCCGGTTCAGGTGTTGGGTCTAACCTCGGTACCGGGAGCTGGCGATCAGCTCATCGTTGCCGACGACGACCGCACGGCCCGTCAAATTGCCGAGCGTCGCGAAACCGCGAAGCGCGCAGCAACGTTGGCCAAGCGTCGCAAGCGCATCTCGCTCGAGGACCTCACGTCCGCGATCGAGCAGGGCAAGATTGAACATCTCAACCTCATCATCAAGGGCGACTCCTCCGGTTCCGTCGAGGCACTGGAGAGCTCGCTACTGGATATCGAGGTTGGTCAGGGCGAGGTTGAACTCAACGTCATCCACCGTGGTGTGGGAGCTGTGACGCAGTCGGACGTCGATCTGGCGACTGTCGATAATGCCGTGATCATCGGATTCAACGTTCGTCCGGCCGAACGCGTTCAGGAGCTTTCTGAGGAAGAGGGC
>JAAYGH010000333.1 GCA_012727825.1 Trueperella sp. | reverse complement strand
TTTGCGCACGGCAAAGCCGCGCTGATAAATGCGATCAAGGCGCAACCGCACCTGCACTTCACCCGACGGGCAGCCTGCAGTACCGATGAGACCTTCGTGATACGTCTCCAGCAACTCGCGGTCAATGCGGGCGTAGTTACCCATCGTGCGATCTATTGAAGCAATTGATGACATGCGAAATAGGTTGTGCTTGCCGGTATTGTTCTCGGCCAGCAACGTGAAGTGTGTGTATGTGCCTCGGTTCGACACATCATCAGATCTCTGGGCTTCTGTCCCCCAAAACACGCGAGATTTGTCGTGTCGTGAGGTCCCGGGCGTCATATAGGCCTCGAGCCCAATGATTGGCTTGATGCCTACCTTGGTCGCGGCTTTGTAGAGTTCGTAAGCACCGTGCAAATTACCGTGGTCCGTAATGGCAACAGCTGGCTGGCCAAGCGCAGCGACCTCAGCCACTAACTTATTGATCTTCGCCGCACCATCAAGGAGCGAATAGTCAGTGTGAACGTGAAGGTGCGCAAAATTCTTAGCCATGCGTCCAGTCTATTGATCGCGTCCGACACTTTCAGATCACCGACTGTGATCTGCCTTGACCGCTGGTGACTCGCGGGAAGCTACGCCTCCTCGGCGCGTCGCAAGTCGATATGCATATCCTGATGCCAAATATTCTCGTCCAGGTAGCGCTCGCCAGTCGTAATCGCGTATCCGAGCTGGGTGTAGAAGCCAATCGCATCTTCTTGGCCGGATAACTCAAGCCGAATCGTTCCGTCGGCGGCGGCATCCTCAAGTGCCAACTCGTGAATCTTGGCCATGACAACGCGCCCAACGCCACTGCCGCGGGCCCACTTATGCACGGCAACGCGGCCCACATAAGCGCGTCCAGGACCTTTTCTGAGCAGGCGCGCCGTGCCAGCATCCACTCCATCCACCGTGGCGAGTACATGCCGGGTAGTCGCGGCATAATCTGATGCATCAATTTCATTGTTCGGGTCGACGTTTTGCTCATCAACGAACACGGTTATACGAATCGCGAGCAGACGATCGAGTTCCTCAGGCGTCGTAATCTGCCATGCCCTTACTTCAGCCACGAAAACATTCCCTCTCTGGTCTGTTCAAGAGCGCGTTGTAGATCCTCGGGATACTCGGAAAAAAATTCCATCCACTCCCCCGTCCGCGGATGCGCAAAACCAAGGGAGCGGGCGTGCAGCCACTGACGCACGAGGCCGAGCCTCTCGGCCTGCATGGGATCGGCGCCGTACATGACATCACCCACGCACGGATGTTTGATTGCCGCCATGTGAACTCGAATTTGGTGAGTGCGCCCGGTTTCCAAATCGACCTCAACGAGCGCGGCACCAGCCATCGATTCGATGACGTCGTAGTGCGTCACCGCATGCTTACCGTCGGCCCTGACGCCCATCTTCCACTGGTGGCGCATATCCCGACCGATCGGGGCTTCAATCGTGCCCGACATCGGATCTGGATGGCCATGCACGAGCGCATGATAAATCTTCTTTACGGTACGCTCGCGGAAGGCCTGCTTGAGCACCGAGTAGGCCACCTCAGACTTCGCAACGACCATCGCGCCACTCGTTCCCACATCGAGCCTGTGCACGATGCCTTTGCGCTCCTGCGGCCCGGACGTCGTGAGCGTGACACCCGCTGCCAGCAAGGCGCCAAGCACGTTCGGGCCCTCAAAATTCAGTGACGCATGCGCGGCCACACCCACAGGCTTGTCAACGACGATGATGTCCGCGTCCTCATAGAGAATGCTCATTCCTTCGACGGGAGTTTCAACGACGACGGGCTCCGCGGCTGGGAACCGTACCTCCAGCACACTTCCTGCCACGACCTTCGTGGAGTTTTTCGGAGTCTTGCCATCGAGGAGCACCTCGCCGGCCTCAACAAGCTCGGCACACTTGGCACGTGACAGGCCGGTCATCGTGGCGAGCGTCGCGTCCACCCGACCGCCCGAGAGGCCCGAAGGCACAAGGTAGGTGTTCATTTCTCGATGACCTCTGGAGTTTCAGCCGAGGAATCATTCGACTGGTCGGTGAAGAAGATTTCGATGACGAACAGTGCGCCAAGGCCGAGAACAAGAGCGATGTCGGCGATGTTACCGATGAACCAACTGTTGTAATTGATGAAGTCGACGACGTGCCCTTCGGGAAAGCCCGGGTCCCGGAATAGGCGATCGATGAGATTGCCGACCGCGCCTCCCCATACGATCCCAAGGACTATGCGCGCTGGGGCGCTCGAACGCGCAATGAAAAACGGGAGAGCAACCGACACGATTGCGGAAATAAGGGTGAAGATCCACGTCGCGGAATTGCCAAACGAAAATGCCGCGCCCGAATTAAAGGCAAGCTGAAAAGACAGGAAGTCGCCGATCACAGGGATCACGTGACCGTCAGCGAGCGCATTGAGAGCCCACTGTTTCGACGCCTGATCGGCGACAATCACGATGAGGCCCAGCAGGAGGGGCAAAGCTAATTTATTCATCACACACGCAGAAGGAGGACACGCACCGTGCCCTCCTTCCGACAAAGATGGAACCTACTGCTGGTTCTGCGACTCGACGTTCTGAAGCAGCGACTCGAGGTAGCTGCGCAGACGCGTGCGGTAATCGCGTTCGAACTCGCGAAGCTCGGAAATCTTGCGCTCGAGAAGTGAACGCTCTTCTTCCAGCTTAGTCAACGTGCGATTGTGGATGTCCTCAGCCTCGGTGATGATGCGGGTGGACTCAGCATTCGCTTCAGTGATGATGCGATCTTCCTCGGCGCGACCGTTGGCGACGTGTTCATCGTGCAAACGCTGCGCTAGCGAAAGCATGGAGGTCGCGCTCTGCGCCTGATCTGGCGACTCACCTTTAACGGGAGCAAACGAGGCGGTCGATGCGGCCTCCGACGGAGCGTGCTGATCGGCCTCCGGCTGCGCTAGACCCAACTGGTTCTCGAGCTCAGTTACGCGAGCCTTCGCCGTCTGTAGTTCAGCCTCAAGTTCCTGCTTATCTTTCGTGAGAGCGGCGATAGTTTCGGCGACCTCATCGAGGAAGAAATCAACCTGATCCTTATCAAAACCGTCTTCAGCACGCTTAGCATCATTGAAGCGCATATTGACGACATCATGCTCGGTTAGCTGAGCCATGTTCTTCACCTCATAAATAAAAGTTTTGCGAGCACGCATTACGCGAGTATTGCCTGCTTTATCGGTCAGACTACTATGGTCGGATGGTTCTCGCCTAGTTTGTGGCACAACTACTGCCAGAGTTTCCCGTCTAATTTATCACAGTTTGGTAACATTCCGTCAAAAAGTGCCGTCCGTATCAAGACCCGTTAGAGAAGGTACGCCATCCGCTGGAGAATCTGCACGCCGATAAACAACACGAGGAAACCCAGATCCAAGCTGATTCCACCGAGGTTCAGTGGCGGAATGTACTTGCCGAGGAAGCGCAACGGCGGATTGGTCAGCTTATACACGACATTCGCGATCACGAGGATCGCACCCGTGGGATACCAATCGCGCGCTAAGATCTGCACGAAATCAATAATGACGCGCGCAATTAGCACTAGCGTGTAAAGCTGGCAAACCCAAAAAAGGATGACACCGAAGATTGTCATTGAAAACTTAAGACCCTAGCTAAAGTAGTGCGGAGTGTCCGAACCGTGAGTTTCAATCTTAACGCTCTTGGGTGTCAGTAGGAAAACATCGTCGGAGATATGGCTAAAGACGCCCTCAAGTCCGAAGGTCAATCCAAGCGCGAAATCGATGATGCGATTGCGCTGCGTATCCGGAGCTTCGGAGAGGTTCAGCACGATTGGCAGACCATTTCTATATTCCCGGGCGAACGTCTCAGTGTCGTTAAAGGATGCCACCCAGACCGTGACAATCCGAGCCACTTCAGGCGCCGATGCAACCGGTTGGAGACTCGCGACCTCTGGGTCTTCCAAGTACTCCTCCGAATCGTAATCTTCGTAATCCTCAGCGTACTCATCGTAGTCCTCGGCGTACGGAGTTGCCTTGGCAACGATCCTGTCAAACAATCCCATCGGTGATCCCTTCGTGGTCGGCTGTCTCCAAACTATTAGAGAATCGGGGCGAAACGGCGATGGCGCTCGGTGTGTCGCTTACGTGATCTGAACCATTCCGATGAACCGCCCGGTCTCTTTACCCTCATGAGTT
>JAAYGH010000332.1 GCA_012727825.1 Trueperella sp. | reverse complement strand
GAATGTTCGCCGGGACGGCCCTGCCTTTTGCTCTACAGGCGGGTCCACTGTTTGAGTCATAACAGTTCCTCTCTTTTAAGTTCTTAGTGATGCGCTATCTGGAGTCAGTACATGAAATACCGGGGTTGACCAGCGCGTTTAGGTTAAAATTACAATCTATTCAACAGGTGTCGTGGGTCTAACGTCCCGGGTTTGCCCAGCCCGCGCCCGCGGGCGTGGCATTGGGGATTCTCTTTACGTGACGGATCGGTTTCCTAAATGTGACACATGTCCATTAGTGTGGTTTCATTCCAGAAAGTGGATCATTGGCTGGGTGTGTGCGCAGGGCGCTAAGCTGAGCCTGTTGTTGAAGATTAAAGGAGGCCGTGCATGGCCGCGATGAATACAGACCCGCGCTATATTCGGGTCCGCTCCCGGTTGAACGACGCGGCGCTCGAGCTCGTCATGCAAAAGCCCGCCGATTCCATCACGGTTTCAGAGCTCACCCGCACGGCAGGCGTCTCGCGTACGACCTTCTACCAACACGGTGAATCCCCGGCTCAATTTGTGGCCGACGTCGTCGTTGACATCATCCAACCGCACCTCGATGAATTCGTTGAAGCGATCTCACACGCCTCCGAAAATTACCTGCTTCGCTGGCGCGAGATTTACGTCGGGATGCTTGTTGCGCTCAAGGATAATTACGACGTCGTCAACCGGATTTTCGCGGGCCATCGTCAGTCCGTCGTCATTGGTTACGTGTCTGAGAGACTCACGCAAACCTTCGAAGCCTACGTCGAGGAGTTTCAAGCGCGTCTTGAGGGCGAGCAAATCTCCGAGCTGTGGAAGGAAATGGCGATCGCGCAACAGGTGTACAACCTCGTGGCCGTGATTGTGGCCTGGCTGCGGACGGATATGGAGGAGTCGCCCGAGGTTGTGGTCAACACCTACCTCACCCTTGCCCCGCCATGGCAGCTCGCCCGCTTTGAAGACGGTGGCACGCTGTCTCTCAAGCGCACCCGCGCTGTGTCCGACATCGTCGCCGATTCTTACCGCCTCAAGACCGAGGGTAAGACCCTCGGATAGGGCAGAGGGGAACACTCCCCACTTGACGAACTTCACTCTCGGCTGATTTACGCATATAAATTGCGCTCTCGCATGCCTGAAACCGCTACAACACACCGATTTGGCGTCGTCGGGAATGAAGAACAGCCACGCTAAGTTGAGTAGACCACGCTCAATGAAAGGGTAGTCATCTTGACGCAAGGAACCAGAGCGTTCTATCCTATGTGAGGAAGAAAAACTTAAATCCGAGCTCCGGCTCGGAAGGGGTCTGACGCCCCACACGAGGCGAAAGCCCGAAAGAAGGAGAAGAACTTATGGCACGTGCAGTAGGTATCGATTTAGGTACGACCAATTCCGTGGTCTCCGTCCTCGAGGGCGGCGAACCCACGGTCATTGCCAACGCAGAAGGTCAGCGCACCACCCCATCGGTCGTTGGCTTCTCGAAGTCGGGCGAAGTGCTCGTCGGCGAGATTGCTAAGCGCCAGGCCGTCACCAACGTCGAGCGCACCGTCCAGTCAGTCAAGCGCAACATGGGCGAAACGGACTGGAACATTAAGATTGACGACAAGACGTACAACCCCCAGCAGATCTCGGCGTATATCCTTTCGAAGCTGAAGAAGGACGCCGAGGCGTACTTGGGCGAAGCTGTGACTGACGCGGTTATTACGGTTCCGGCATACTTCAATGACGCTCAGCGTCAGGCAACTAAGGACGCGGGTCAGATTGCAGGCCTGAACGTCCAGCGAATCGTCAACGAGCCCACGGCTGCTGCGCTTGCGTACGGCCTCGAAAAGGGCAAGGAAGACGAGCTCATTCTGGTCTTCGATCTTGGTGGCGGCACGTTTGACGTCTCGCTACTCGAGGTTGGCAAGGACGACGACGATTTCTCGATCATTCAGGTTCGTGCGACCTCTGGCGATAACAAGCTGGG
The DNA here is from genome assembly GCA_012727825.1 of Trueperella sp. Taxonomy (GTDB): domain Bacteria; phylum Actinomycetota; class Actinomycetes; order Actinomycetales; family Actinomycetaceae; genus Trueperella. The sequence goes on along the minus strand of JAAYGH010000332.1, from coordinate 1,431 downwards.
TGGCGACGACTGGGATCAGCGCATCGTCGACTGGCTGGTCCAGCAGGTGAAGAACGGCTACGGCGTCGACCTGTCGAAGGACAAGATTGCACTCCAGCGCCTCCGCGAGGCTGCTGAGCAGGCGAAGAAGGAACTATCTTCGACCACGTCAACGAACATCACCCTCCAGTACCTGTCGATGTCGGAAAATGGTCCGATCCACTTGGACGAGTCGCTCACTCGCGCAAAGTTCGAGGAGATGACCCGCGATCTTCTGGAGCGCACGAAGGCTCCATTCAAGAAGGTTGTTGAGGACGCAGGGATCCAGCTTTCCGAGATGGATCACGTTGTGATGGTGGGTGGCTCGACGCGTATGCCTGCCGTGACTGAGGTAGTCAAGGAGCTCTCTGGTGGTCGCGAACCGAACAAGGGTGTAAACCCAGATGAGGTCGTCGCAGTTGGTGCAGCGCTTCAGGCTGGCGTTATTACCGGTGACCGTACCGACGTCCTCCTCATTGACGTGACCCCGCTGTCGCTTGGCATTGAGACCAAGGGTGGAGTCATGACGAAGCTCATTGAGCGCAACACTGCGATCCCGACGAAGCGTTCCGAGGTTTTCTCGACCGCTGAGGACAACCAGCCGTCGGTGCTCATTCAGGTCTACCAGGGCGAGCGTCCATTTGCCCGTGACAACAAGCAGCTCGGTACCTTCGAGCTTTCCGGTATCGCGCCGGCTCCGCGTGGCATGCCACAGATCGAGGTCGCGTTCGATATCGATGCCAACGGTATCGTCCACGTTTCCGCGAAGGATCTTGGCACCGGCCAGGAGCAGTCGGTCACCATTACCGGCGGCTCGGCGCTCTCGAAGGAAGACATTGAGCGCATGGTTAAGGAGGCCGAAGATAACGCGGCGGAAGACGAGAAGCGCCGCGAAGAGGCTGAGGTTCGTAACTCGGCTGAACAGCAGGCCTACTCGATCGAGAAGCTTCTTGACGACAACAAGGACAAGCTCGACGACTCGGTTGTGACCGAAGTTCGCGAGTCGGTGGACGCTCTGAAGGCGGCGCTGGAAGGCGACGACCTCGAGGCGATCAAGACCGCTCAGGAAGACCTGAACACCAAGGGCCAGAAGATTGGCGAGGCTCTCTACGCTGACGCTCAGGCCCAACAGAGTGGAGAAGGCTGGACTGAAGAAGCTCAGGCAGCTCGGGACTCCGCGTCGGAGGCAAGCGAGGACGACGACGTCGTTGACGCAGAAATCGTTGACGACGAAGACGAGCAAACCAACAACTAAGTGATCGAATCGGGGGCGGCGAGATCTCGCCGCCCCCCCTTTTCACAAGGAAGGAACGAACATGACTCAAGATCAAAATTTCGTGCCGAACGACGATCACGAAGAGACCGCGCCCGAAGGTGACGAGGACCTCGCCGAGACCGGCGATATGCCTCAGG
>JAAYGH010000331.1 GCA_012727825.1 Trueperella sp. | reverse complement strand
GTATAACCATTGGTTCTGGGCGTGACGATGCCCTTGTCGGCGTCGTCGATCAATCCCGCCCACTTGTCGCGTGAATCCTCGAGTAGGAGATCCAAGCCAACCCGGATGTCGAGCACGCCTTCGACCACCGCCACCCGCATCGCCTCGGCCCACAACACGCACGATTCGTCGACCTCGCGGTCGTCGTGCGTGAGTGAAGCAATATCCTTCGCGGCTTCGGCTGTTAAGTCGCGGTCCCACAGGAAGGAAATACCAATCGGCGCGATGCGCATGAGCGAACCGTTGCCGGCGGCGCGATCCGTGCTGGCGCTGAATTCGCGCGCGGCATGGCGAAGACGGTCGGAGACGTCGCCTTCCATTTTGGCCGCCCGACTGATCACAGCGCGCGTCTGGATTCCGATGTCGGTCGCGCCGTCGTGCATCCAATTGATGAAATTTTGCCCGATCTCATCGTGGGCCGCATCCGACGTGAGGCGGACGCCTGAATCTGCCACCAAACCGATGCAGATCGCCATTTGCGTGTCGTCTGACCATTCGCCGGGCTCATACGGACCAAGGCCACCGCCGATCATCTGGGGATCGTCAGTGGCCTTGGCAAATTCATAGGGCACACCGAGCGCGTCGCCTGCCGCGGATGCGAGCAGCGCGCCTCGGGCGCGGTCGATCATAAGATCTGTGAGTTCAAAGTTTTCCATGAGTACCCCCTGCGAGACACCCCCAGTGTATCCTCGATCACGCTCCCGCGATTAGGGTTTCCGCATGAGCCTCACTTCTCCGGTGGAACACGCACCGCTTCGACCCGGATTTCGTCGACGACGACCTCGTCGTCGTTATTTACCCTGTCCTTCACAGCATCGCTCGCTTCGTGGAATTTGGCTGATGCCGCACTCTGAGCCTGCTGGAATGTCTCCGCAGCCTGGTTGCGAACCTTCGAGCGACCCTCACGGACTTTGCTCGAATCCCACAGCTTTTGGGTGTTGGCCTTAATCTGTTCATAGCGTCCGCGCCCAGCGCGCGCTCCAAGAACATAACCGACTGCGCCAATCGTTAGCGTCTTCAGGAAACCCATGATCACTCCTCTTATTAGATCTGCACTAGTGTAACTCGCAACACCTCGCGCCAACCCCTATCCAACCGAAATTTGCGTAGCGCTGAATTGGGTGGCCGAGCGCGCCCATGTGCGTATTACCGGGCAAGTCCACTGGTCAAGGTGCAGGTCCTTGAGCAACGTGCAGGTCCTAGTTCGAGGGCATCAGGCGGACAATCAGGCCGCGGTGGTCCGAGTGGCCAGACTCAAACAGCATCGCATCGACTCCCTCATACGATCCGTCGTGGAGCACGCGATCAATCGGCGTGCCAAGGAGGCTCGGAATGCGGGTGGGCCAGGTGCCGAGCCCGCCTGATCCGGCCTCAATCGCTCCATCTTGACAATCACCGCCGACGATCATCTGGTGGTCAACCGTCGAATTAAAATCACCGGCAAGAATGAATGGCCCCGAGTCGGAGCACTGCGCGTAAATCGAGTCGATATCGCTACGCCAGCGGTCAATGCCCTCAAGTGTGGGAGCAAACGGATGGACGGCAACGATCTTCGGGCCGTTGCCGGATGCCGGGACCGCCGTGACGGTGCTTGGGAGCTCCTGCGCCGACGAGATCTGCACGTACTCACCCATCGCCCCCGACACCAGCACAACCGTCGATTCAAATTCGGTGGCGTACTCGTCCGTACCCGTGTCAAACTGCTGGAATTGCAGCCCGAGAGCGGCGAGCCGACCCGCCATTTCGGTTCCGCGCGCGGTGGAGGTTTCGGTCAGAACGACGACGTCGACCCCGTTTCGCTGGATCGAATCTGCCAGGGTGTCCTCATCGATGCTTCCACCAAGCGTGTTGTACGTGAGTACCGTGATGGATCCATTTCCAACGCCTGCGCTGGTGACGCCCCGGTCTGGGCCGAGCTGGTCCGGGTTCTCGAGGCCGCGCGAGTACATGGTTCCCCCGTGGAAGACCGACATCGTGAGGTAGATCAGCCCGGTTGCCAGAGCAACGCGACCCGCGCCGACCAGTGTGTAACGGACGAGGGAAAAAATCAGGAAGAACAGTGCGATAGCCATGAAAGCAATAAACAGCCACGGTCGCACCGCGATGAGGTGGGCCATTGGCGTGGACAGCGCGATGTTGTCGAATCCGGGAATGAGGTCCGGGCGCAGCGTCAGCGCGCCGGCAAACACCAGGATTGCTGACAGGAATCCCCAGAAATACTTCATCTACCCTCATCTTCTTGGCTATCACGCTACCCATTGGCGGTATTCACGGGCAGTCTGCGTGCTGCGAACCCAACGGTTACGATCCTAGCGACCACCAGTGTTGCGACTGACACCGACCCACTGACCTGACGCACACCGGGGCATCGTATCTTTCTCATGCCTTGACCGCGGTCAAGGACACGGCCGCGCTGTCTCAACATAATAGACATCGTTACAGCCACTCGATCTTGATAACCACAGGCACACCTTCGATAGCTAATGGGACGATCACACGTCCACCTAGGAGCACTCATGAAGAATCCATACATTGACCAAGCCGCCGAACTCGCACCGCTCATCGAGCGCGTTCACGGCGAACACCACCCCGAACTCACGCGGGTCCGCGAGCTAACCGAAGCCATTGCGTCCACGGATGATGGTAGCGAGCTCACTGAGCTGTTCGCCGAATTGCGCACCGTCACAAGCGACTATACGCTTCCGGCCGATGCATGCGAGGCATACACCGGTGCCTACGAGAACCTCAAGGCAGCCGACGAGGCTCTTAGCGCTTAGGCGAACTCAGGCACGAATCGCAGCCACACGAAAGGGGCGGGAACCATAAGTTCCCGCCCCTTTTGCGTCGTCGTTTACAAACGACCGTTGCGATTAGCGCTGGACGCGCGCCGATCCACCGGCAACAACGCGCTCGATCTCCTCGAGCGATGCCATGGTGGTATCGCCCGGGGTGGTCTGTGCGAGTGCGCCGTGGGCTGCACCGAATTCAACAGCTTCCTGAATTGTGTCCTTTTCAAGGATGCCGTAGATAAGACCGGTTGCGAACGAATCGCCACCACCAACGCGATCCATGATCTCGAGGTTGTCGCGCTGGGCTGCCTTCACGAAGCCCTGATCCTTGTGCCAGGCCACTGCCGACCAGTTATTGATCGACGCGGTGACGACCTCGCGCATGGTGGTGCCGATCACCTGGAAGTTCGGGAAGTCCGTGCGGGCCTTCTCGATCATCTGGCGGAACGACTCGGTCTCGAGGCTGTCCAGGTTGTCGCCTGCACCCTCGATTTCGAAGCCGAGCGAAGCGGTGAAATCTTCCTCGTTACCAATCATGACGTCAACGTACTGAGCCAGCTCGCGGTTGACGCGGCGGCACTCTTCGAGGCCTCCGTGCGACTTCCACAGCGATGGACGGTAGTTGAGATCGTAGGAAATGATGGTGCCGTGCTTCTTTGCAGCCTGCATCGCCGCTTTTGCGGTTTCCGCGGACTGCTCGGACAGAGCGGCGTAGATGCCACCGGTGTGGAGCCAGCGTGAACCGTACTCGCCAAAGAGCTTGTCCCAGTCGATGTCCTCGGGACGGATCTGCGAGACGGCCGTGTGGCCACGGTCAGAGGTGCCAACAGCGCCGCGGATGCCAAAACCACGCTCGGTGAAGTTCAGGCCGTTACGTGCCGCACCGCCGTAGCCGTCGGACTCGACCCACTTGATCCACTGCGTGTCCACGCCACCGGTCATGATCATGTCCTCGACCAGGCGGCCGACCTCGTCCTTGACCAGAGCGGTCACGACGGCAGATCGCTTCCCGAACGCCTTGCGCATGCCACGAGCCACGTTGTACTCGCCACCGCCTTCCGACGCGCGGAACTGGCGAGTGGTCCGGATGCGTCCCTCGCCTGGATCCAGGCGAAGCATGACCTCGCCGAGGGATACGACGTCGTAACGGACCTCATCCGCTGGACGCAATTCAATCAGACTCATTTACGTAGCTCCTTCACTTGTTCCGACGCTTCCTTGGAAAGCGCGGTGATTTTGTCGAATTCCTTGTTGTTGATGAAGTCTCGTTTGATCATCCACGATCCTGAGACGGCTGCGATGGCTGGATCGGTGATCCACTCTTCGAGGTTGGCTGGGCTGACTCCACCCGACGGCACGAATGCCGTGTTCGGGAAGGGGCCGCGTAGCGCCTTGACCATCTTTAGTCCGCCGGCCTCTCCGCCGGGGAAGAACTTGACTGCGGTCGCGCCACGGTTGACTGCCATCATGACTTCGGTGGCGGTCTGGACACCCGGCAGGTAAGCAATGCCACGCTCTGCGGCAACATCCGCTACGCCGTCGTCCCAACCTGGGGAAACGAAGAACTTCGCACCCTGGTCTGCGGCACGCTCGGCCTGCTCGCGGTTCAGGATCGTGCCTGCACCCACGGTCATACCCTCGACAGCGGACATTTCTTTAATCGCGTCGGGGCCAGCCGCCGTGCGGAAGGTGACTTCCGCACAGCCAATGCCACCAGCAACGAGCGCTTCGCCTACAGCAACCGCATCGGCGGCGTCGTCAATCACGACGACGGGCACGATCGGGTTTTCTTCCAAGAACGGAAGTGCATCAGGAAGATTAGCCATTAGTTGCCGGCCTCCTTCTTGCGCTGCTGATCAATGCCATCCCACAGGCCGAGCAGGTACTGAGCACCAAGTGCGCGGTCGTAGAGCGGGTAGCCCGGGCGACCTTCTTCGCCCCAGATCATGCGGCCGTGGTCAGGACGCACGTACACGTCTGGCGCGTAATCGTAGAGAGCTTCCACAATGGCGGCCATGTCGAGTTCACCGTCTGCTGCCCAGTGAGCTGCTTCCTTGAACTTCTTGTAGCCGAGGTACTTGACGTTGCGCACGTGTGCGGCAGCGATCTTGCCACGCTTGCCAAACTCGCGGAAAATTTCTGGAACGTCATTATCTGGATTTGAGCCAAGCGAGCCGGCGCACAGGCACAGCGAGTTTGCATCAGATTCGTTGAGTCCGACGATCGCATCGATATCATCGCGGCTCTTGTAAGCGCGCGGGATACCAAACAGGTCCCAAGCCGGATCATCCGGGTGACACGCCATCTTAATGCCGACCTTTTCACAGGTGGGCACGATCGCGTCGAGGAAGTACTTCCAGTTCTCACGCAACTTTTCGACCGTCATGTTCTGGTAGAGCTCCATGACTTCGTCCAGGCGTGCCATCCGCTCCGGCTCCCAGCCTGGAAGCGTGAGGCCACCGGACTCTTCGGCGGTCTTGTTGACGATATCCTGCGGGGTCATGCCTTCAATCTCAGCGTGATCGTAGTACAGGCAGGTAGAGCCGTCGTCGTTGACGTGAGCGAGCTCGGTGCGCAGCCAGTCGAAGACGGGCATGAAGTTGTACACAACAACCTTCACGCCGAACTCGGACAGGTTTTCGAGGGTGATCTTGTAGTTCTCGATGTACTCGTCACGGGTGTCAAGGCCCAGCTTGATGTCTTCATGGACGTTAACCGACTCAATGATCTCGCATTCGAGGTCGGCAGCATTGACGCCCTCGATGAGTTCCTTGATTTCGTCCTTTTCCCAGACTTCGCCCGCTGCCTTGTAGTTCAGCGTGCCCATGATTCCGGTCATACCCGGAATCTGCTTGATGTATTGGAGCGGAATAGGATCGTGTCCTTCTCCGTACCAGCGGAATGTCATTTTCATGCCATCATCTCCTTGTTGAGTGTGATGCGGACGGCGCCCGGGCCGGCCACGAGTTCGGTTAGTAGTTGTTCAATCCGATGGGCGAGCGGAGTGTCATACAGATTGACTCCAAAAATGGAGGGGTTCGACAGGATCGGCTGCAGGACGGCGTGTGCGTCGACTGGCTTGCCAAGCTCAACGTCCTTAAGGTGGCCCTGAAGCTCCTCAAGTAGCGGGTCCGGCGACGGGTCGAAGGGGTTGCCCTCGTCGTCGACAGCCAGCAGGTAGCGCATCCAAATCGCAATCGCGAGCGGGATAGCCTTGAGGTCGGCCAGATCTCGATCCTGATCGATGTACTTCTTGATCGTTTCACCGAAACGGATGCCAACCTTCTGCGACGTATCCATTGCGATTCGCGCTGGATCATCGGGGAGGTAGCGGTTCGGGAAACGGACGTCGAGGACTTCGTTAAGGAAATCTTCTGGATCAACAATGCCCGGGTTGACCACGACGGGTAGGCCTTCGTTGCGACCTAGCTGCTCGACGAACGCACGTAGCGCCGGATCGCGCATCTCCGAATCGATTGTGGGGAAACCAAGCACGACGCCGGCGGTGGCCAGGGCCGTGTGTAGCGGGTTCAAGCAGGTAGTCACCTTCATGTTCTCGAAGTCGTCCGCAACTTTTCGGGTGGTGACATTCACGCCGTACTTGTCGAAGTCCGGCACTTCGCCCACGAGGACATCCTCGATAATGAGGTACTCAGTAGGTTCTGAGTTGACGAAGCCTGCGACGGGCATGCGGCCAAGATACTCAACCTTCATGTCGGTGAAGCCAAGGGCCGTGAGTTCGTCGCCTACTGATTCATTCGGACGCGGGGTGATCTTGTCAATGACCGTGACCGGGAAGGCAACCTTCTCCGCGTCCTCTACCCACGCGACTACCTCGGCGTCGAGCTTTCCGCCCGCAACCCAGCCGCGCATGACCTGCAGAATTGAGTCCTTGAGCTTGTCTCCATTGTGTGAGAAGTTGTCGAATGACATGACGTTGATGGGTTCTGCGCCCGCGTCGTAGCGTTGAACGAGGAGGCCAGCAAGGTTGGCCATCGTGTTCTTGCGGAACGTGCGGGGATCGGAGTCGATATCCTCGAGGACCTGCTCAGACAGCTGGCCTTGCGAGTCGTGGATTCCATAGCCCTTCTCGGTGATCGTCATCGAGATCATCGAGACTTTAGGGTGTTTGACAACTTCAACGAGGCGGTTGTAATCCTCGGGACGCGACCACGCAAGACCCTCCGCGATACCTGCAATGACCTTGAGGTCACGAGTACCGTCGGGATTCAGGGTGACCGACAAGGTCATGAGGTCGTGTGCACCGAGCTGCTTATCGAGCTCCTCGGGATTCATCGGTACGACCGCGGTGATTGGCCAGTGCTCGCCGTCGGCTAGCAGGTCGTGCGCAACGCGCGCAGGGAATGCGCGGAAAATATTTCCGGGGCCGAGGTGGATCCAGCGAGGTTCCTCCTTGCCCTTTTTCTGCACGTCTGCGACGTCGAAACTTGGGAGTTCAACGTCTGCTTTCTCAAAGTCCGCGCGATTTTCAAGGCCGGTAAGTGTTAATTCCATGTACGCTCTCCATCGAACTACATCCATTTATCCATGCTAAACGCTAGTTTAGCCATGCTGGAAGCATATCGTTTATTTAGACATGCTGTATTCCACAATAGTCTAGTGTGTTCTCGACCACAGCGAAACTTTGCGTCAAAGCAATTAAACGAACGTTTCACATAGCCAACCATCCTTCGCTATTCTTGACACATGAGACATCCGAAGCCTCTCGCCAGTGTCAGCCGAGCAATTACGCTTATTGAGTACCTTGCACAGCAAGACCCGCAGGGCACAGCACTCGGAACCATTGCCTCTGATTTGGGTATTAACAAGGCCACTGCCTACAACACCTTGGCCACGCTTCGCGATCACAACTGGGTGGACCAAGATTCACGCACCGGTTTTTATCGACTCGGCGATGGCATTGCACCCATCGCCCAATATCGCACCTCCACCCGCCAGTTGGTCGACTCGCTTCGCCCTTATCTTGCTCGCATCGGCCGTCGCTTCAATGAGCTCGTTCATCTGGGCCATCTCGTTGACACCGACATCGCCTACCTCGAAAAAGTGGAGCCGGACCGCGCCATCCGAGTCGTCTCAGCCGTCGGTAAACGGGCAACCGCCGTCACCACCTCGCTCGGTCGTGCGCTTATCGGCTCTCTCGACAATCGCGATTTCCAGCTCGAGTGGTACATGGCCGCCCCGGAGATCCAGGCGCTATCCACCTCCGAGAAAAAGGCCTTGCACGCTGCCGTCGTCGCCAATTTTGCGCGCCTAGACGAACGCGGGTGGACGGAAGAGCTCGAGGAAAGCGAACCGGGCATTGCCTGCGTGGGAGTGCCATTACTCTGCGAAAATACCGGCAACCTCGCGATTTCCATCAGCGCACCGGTCGAACGCATGACCCCTGACTACCGCGCCGAGCTCGCAACCGGAATGCGTGAAGAGCTTGCCGAGCTTCCGGCCGGCATGCCGGTGCGTCTGCGCCCACTCACTGCATAGGCCCGCTCACCGCACAGGCCTGTTCACGCGGTTTGCCGCCGTGCGACCTGCCTGGCGCCCGGCGGGCAGCCCCACCTAGAGAATGCGATTTGTGGAACGCCAAGGGATTACGCGTAGTATTCACTGTGGATAGATTCCATTTACCAAGGTCCCACTTAGGAGAACCCCATGCGTAAGATCGCCGCCCTGGCATCAGCAGCTGCCCTCACCATGACGCTGGCCGCCTGTTCGGATTCGTCGAAGCCAACCAAGGACGAGGTCGTCACGGCGCTCCATACGCTTTCGGTCGAGACCCTCGGAGAGAGCATCGACCTCGTCGGAGAGGACGTCATCAGTGAATACACAACCTGTTGGGTTGATGGCTTCTACGACGACGTATCTGGTGACACCCTCAACGACCTCGTGAACGAGGGCGCCGACGGCATGGTCACAGAGGACGAGGCCATGGTGATCCAGGAAGCGTCAGTGGAGTGCGACTCCATCATTACGGACTCCATCATCGGCAACTAGGCGTCGAGGGCATCAGACCGGCGTGACCTTCCCTAGTTCGTAATGCCGTAACCACGCAGTCGCTTCTTCGCCGCGCGCGAGCCCTCCGACTGTAGCTGGAGCAATTCACCGTAGATTCCACCGGACGTGGCAAGTTCTTCGGGGGTACCCACCTCGTCGATGCGGCCCTCGCGGAGCGTAATGATCCGGTCCACCGACGCGATCGTTGACAACCGGTGGGCGATGATGAGGGACGTCCTGCCAGCCATGAGCTCCTCGAGCCCGGCCTGGACCTGCCGCTCGGCCTTTGTGTCGAGTGCTGACGTCGCTTCGTCGAGGATCAGGATGTCAGCTCCCTTGAGAGTCGCACGGGCCACCGAGATGCGTTGCTGTTGGCCACCCGACAGTTTCAGTCCGCGCTCACCAATCAGGGATTCGTAACCGTTAGTGAATCTCACGATGAAATCGTGGGCGTTCGCGCGCTTAGCCGCTGATTCAATCTGCTCTGGCGTCGCGTTCACGTCCGAGTAGCCAATGTTTTCGGCAATCGTGCCCGAAAATAGAGAGGCATCCTGGAAAACGACGCCAATCTCATTGCGCAGAGTATCCAGCGGCAATGTCTGAATATCACGCCCAAAGATTCGAACCGTACCTGCTCGCGGCTTGTAGAAGCCCATAAGGAGCGAGGTGATGGTCGTCTTTCCACCGCCCGATTCAGACACCAGTGCAAGGCGCTCCCCGCGTTTCACGTGGAACGAAATGTCGGTGAGCACGGCGTCGTCGGAATCGTAACCGAAATCCACACCCTCGAAACTAATCGCCACGTCGTCGTCAGTTCGATCCGGGATCGATGTGATGATTGGGCGCTGAGGAATCTCGAGCTCCATCACGTCGAAGTAATCCTTCGAGCCGGCAATCGCGCGCTGGGCCGAGTCGACGATATAGCTCATCGCGCTAACGGGTGAACGGGCCATGTTGACCAACTGGATGAGAAGGACCATCTCACCGACCGTGAAATCGCCTCGCACCGTCTGGCTGAAAATGATGGCGTACACGCCAAAGAAGATGACCGCCATAAATATGCGACGGAGGAAATCCATCCAGTGCCAATGCTTCGACTGGTCGGCCGTGATGTGTTCGGCGGTCTTGTATCGCTTCGTGAAGAAGTCGTGTTCGCGGCGCTCCTGAACGAAGGATTTCACCACGCGCATCTGACCGATGACCTCTTGGAATCGGCCACCTGCCGTGTCAATTTGCGTGTTCTTCAGTCCCTCTTTTTCCTGCCAGCGCCTGGATGTGAGCGCGGTGAGCCACATGTACACCGGGAAAATAATGAGCAGAAGGAGAGAAAGGAGTGGCGAGTAGAACGCCGAAATCACGAGCACGGCACCGACGGTGAGAAACGTGGTGAAAAACGAATTCGAAAATGACTTGATGAAGTTCGTGACTTCCATGATTGAACGGTTCAACCGCGAGGTGATGCGACCAGTGAGCTCATTATCGAAATAGCGTTGCGGCAGTTGGAGCAACTTGTCGTAGTAGCGCACCGACAGGATTGTCCGCATTCGTTGGCTCATGATGTCGCCGTAGTACTGGCCACCGGCATTGATCACGACCCCGATCGCCTCTAGCACGAAGAAGGCCACAGCGAGCCAAAGGACAGTCCTAATGGCGTCCTCGGTGGGAATCGACCCTGACACGGCACCCACAGCTTGGTCGGTCGCGCGCCCAATGACGAACGGGATGAGGATGTTCGCCACCGTCACAAGGATCGAGGATAGCGCCACAACCACATAGAACGGTGCCAACGACGACGTAAATTTAAAGATTCTAAACAGTGCTCTCACGCAGTGAAGTGTAGCTGGTACTCACCATTTTCCCCATGCCCGCGCTCACACGGCCCCCGGCTGTGGCGGGCGTGCTCGGACGGCTTCGGACGTCTCGCATCACCGTGCGCCCATCCGTGCGCCCACCCCCTCATCCGGCACCTACCCGCACTATCCGCGGGCCCACCCCCTCATCCGGCACCTACCCGCATCACACGGCCCCTAAACGCGGCAGTTAAGACCCTCGCGATGCACGCAAGTGCCACCTGAAGCACAAGGACGGGCAGCCCTCGCACGCCTAAACACAGCACCCGACACCCACCCGCATCATCCGTGCGCCACTCCACTCATCATGCACCTAACCGCACCACAAGAGCCCTAAACGCCGTAGTTAAGACCCTCGCGATGCACGCAAGTGCCACCTGAAGTGCTGAAACGCTGGAGCGTTGCGGTGCTGAGCGTTGGAGCGCTGGACCAGCAGACCCACACCACCACACCACCACAGCCCGACTCCTGTGGGACCGGGCAGACCGTCGTCGTCGCTCTGGTGTACCTAATGTTTTTGGGGCCGTTTGATGGCGTTTGATGCTCTATACCCGTTTCAAGATGTGGCATCGGTCGCCAATGTCGGAGGGC
>JAAYGH010000330.1 GCA_012727825.1 Trueperella sp. | reverse complement strand
GTTATGAAGGATCTCGTTCATCTCGAAACCTTCGTTGTATTGGCAGAGGAACTCCATGTTGGGCGTACAGCTGAGCGTCTGCATGTCTCTCCGGCCTCTGTTTCCCAAAGGCTGTCATCGCTCGAGAAAGATATTGGGGGGAGCCTCGCAATTCGCAGCACCCGTCATTTGGAGCTCACCGAATTAGGGAAGTCGTTGCAGGAGGAGGCGAGCGTTCTCCTTGACCAGTTCTCCTCGGCGAGGCGACGGCTACAGGCGCAAGCTTCCGGCAGTTCGGGACGTCTCCATCTATCCTTTATCGGGTCGGTGGGAACGACTGTTCTCCCGGGACTCTTGCGGAGGCTTTCAGAGCACATCCCGGACATGTCGATCGAGATTGGCAGCCAAGGATTCACCGCAAAGATCGAAGAGCTTCTCACCATGAGGCGTACAGATATTGGCATCGTCCGCACGCCAGTGCGCTCAGTCCACCTTGATTGGCTGCCCCTGTACGACGATCCTCTTGTTGCAGTCCTGCCCTCGCGGCATCGGTGTGCCGCCCAGCCGGTCGTCGACCTCAGCCAGCTAGCGGAGGACACCCATGTGGTCTTCCCATCGCGCGCCGGCTCGGTGGTGGCAGAGCAGTCTCAGACAATGTATCGGCGCGCAGGCTTCGAACCTCGAAAGCGGATTGAGGTGACAGAGACGTTGACTGCGATCGGGCTCGTTGGCTCTGGAATGGGAGTGGCGGTCATGCCCCTGTCCACTCAGCGTATTGGGATTCCTGACGTGCGTTATGTGCGGGTCAAGCAGGAGGTCATGACACAGGTAGCGGTCGTCTGGCGGCACGATGATTCAAATCCGCTTCGGCAGCGATTCGTCGAAGAACTCGAACGTAGTGGCGGCTTTCTCGATAGCCGATCGTCGTCGTTCGCGCTGTGATCTTCGCACGCCCACTTTTCTCGCGCGTTGCCACGCGGCTATAGTGGTGGGGTTGCCTCGGCGAGGGAACCGACTCCGTTCCACCAGGAGCGGGCGAGTTCCGTGATCGACGCGGTGTCTATGCCTGCATAGCCTCCGTTTCGGGGCCCGCTCGCACATCGCGAGCCTGACAGAACAGGAGAATAGACATGGCATCGAAGACGCCACAGCTTGAGACCACCAAGCGCGAAGAGTTTGGCAAGGGTGCATCGCGTCGCCTCCGCCGCGACGGCCGCCTCCCGGTCGTTGTGTACGGACACGGCGAAGCCGCCATCCACGCCACAGTTGATTACCACGACACGTTTTTGCTCGTCCGCGGTAACCCGAACGCACTTCTTAATCTTCAGATCGACGGCGGCGAGCAGCTCGTCATCGTCAAAGACATTCAGCGCAACCCGCTCTCGCGCCTCGTTGAGCACATTGACATGCTCCGCGTGAAGGCCGATGAGAAGGTTGAAGTTGATGTTCAGCTCGAAATCGTTGGCGAGCCGTTCGGCGTTGCCATTGCGACACTCGAGCTCATGGCGATCACCGTCCTCGCGCCGGTGTCCGACATCCCGGAGACGATCCAGATCGACGTCGAAGGCGTCGAGGATGGCAGCAACCTGACTGTTGCCGACATCAAGTTCCCAGAAGGCGTCACAACCGAGCTTGATCCGGAAGACGTCATCGTTGTTGTTGCCGAGCCGCAGGAAGTCGAGCTCCCCGAGCCCGAGGAAGCCGGCGAAGAGCCTGCAGAAGACGACGCCGAGGAAGCCGGCGAAGGCGACGACGAGGAGTAATCCCGTCGAGGAGCAATCCCCTCAACCGTCAATCTTCGAGTGGCCCGTTCCGTGCACTGCGCACCGAGCGGGCCTCTCGCGCGTCACGGCAGAGTCGCAACAGATTGATAGTCTTGGCTAGGTCCTCGCACAGTGAAGGAATCGTATGTTTGCAGTTGTCGGCCTCGGTAATCCCGGCCCGCGCTACGAGGC
>JAAYGH010000329.1 GCA_012727825.1 Trueperella sp. | reverse complement strand
GTGGACGATGAGCAGTTCCTCGCCCGCCACCTCCACCGTGTAAAACACGCCGTGCTCGCGTTGGCGTACCTCGAAACGCTCGTCGATATTTGACGTCGAGATCACATGTACCTCGGTGGTGTCAGTCGACTCCGACGTCACCACAACCCATGCGCCGTCGCGGGAGACGTCAAACGACACGTTATAGAGCTCATCGCTTTCCTCAAAAATGAGTTGGTCCTCGTCCGGATTCGTCCCGAGCCTGTGCAACCACACTTCGTTCTGGCGCCAGGCGTCGTCCGTGCGCGTATAAAGGACGCCACTGGAATCAGCGAGCCAGCCTAGCCCGTAGCCGATGCCTTCCACGGCGTCGTCGACAACCAGGCCTCCATCGATGTCGTGGATCCGCAGTTTGTACCGCTCGTCGCCGCTGGTGTCGATCGCGAGCGCAAAGTACGTGCCGTTCGGCGAGACTGCTGAAGAGCCGGTGGCGAAGTAGTCCTCGGCGCCGCCGAGCAAGTTGCCGTCGAACACGAGGGTCTCGCCGTAGCCGCCGGGGTTCGGGCGTTGGGTGCCCTGTTCCTTTTCAATCTGCTTACTCTGGCCGTTGAGTGGCGTGCGAAATAGGCCGGCATACGGGCGGCCCTGCCACGTGCGGGTCCAGTACCAGTATTCGCCCTCTCGCACGGGCACGGAGACGTCGGTTTCCTTCGTACGGGCAGCTATTTCGGCGACTATGTGGCGTTGCAGGTCCTGTTGGTCGGCCGTGTGCTGGTCAAACCAGGCGTTCTCGGCGTCGATATGCTCCATAACTGCGGGATTGTCGATGTCCCTGAACCATTCGTAGTTGTCCACAAGTGTGTGGCCGTGAAAGGTTCGGTCGATAGGAACTTGGTGGGCGCGAGGCGCGCCGTCATTCAGCGAGGTCATTGCACCATTGTAGGGGCAAGCTCACCACTGCACACGTCCGTCCCTGCGCTGCCCGCAACAAAAATTCCATAACCATCGGTATGCTATTTCGCATGACGCATGAGATTGTTATTCACGTTTGGTCTGACATCGCCTGTCCGTGGTGCTGGATCGCCAAACAGCGCCTCGAACAGGGCATTGAGCAATCTGGTTCACGGGTTGCCGTGGAGTACCATTCCTACCAGCTCTACCCGGACGCGCCCTCATCCGCGCCGGGTCATTACCACGAAGCGCTCGGGGCCATGAAGGGTCTCGGTGCCAACGCCGTGCGAGAGATGATCGACAAGGTTACCCACATTGCAACCGAGGAGGGTTTGACGATGAACTGGGATAAAGCCCAGCACGTCAACACGTTCCAAGCGCATCAGTTGGTTTATGCCGCGAAAGCTCGCGGGAACGACGCCGAGGAGGCAGCAAACCTTGGTGCCATGGCCTTCGAGCGGCTCTTCTCGGCCCACTTTTCCGAAGGTCTCAACGTTGCCGACACCGATACTCTGTTAGAGATAGCTGAAGACATGGGGTTGGACGTCGAACAAGTCGAAATCGAACTCGAATCGGGCGAACACGCCAACGCGGTTCGAGGCGATATCCGGGACGCTCGGAGCTTGGGCATCCGAGGTGTTCCATTCTTCGTCGTCGGCGGTAAGTTCGGAATTTCTGGTGCCCAGCCGGCAGACGTTTACGCAGACACCATTAACCGCGCGCTTGAGGAGATCAAGTATGCCGAGGCGCAGGAAGTTCCGATAGCTACGCCGGAGGCTTAGGCGAATTTCGCGGTCTGTTCGACGGCGAGCGTGTCGGCGAGCTCATTTGCCGCGTCGCCGCTGTGCCCGCGTACCCATTCCACTTCGGTGCGCCCCGTCCGCGATTCGTAGAGGTTGAGCATGCGCTCAATTAGTTCACGGTTGAGAACCGGTTTTCCGTCAGCTTTCTTCCACCCGCGACGCCGCCATCCCGGCGCCCACTGCGTCATCGACTTGATGACGTAGCTCGAATCGGACCGCAGAAGCAGGTCGCCCTCCGGGCCCGCGAACTCGAGCGCGGAGATCATGGCGGTGAGCTCCATGATGTTATTCGTTGTCGACGCCGATCCCCCGGCTTTCGTTTGACCGCTCATCTGTTCGACCCACGCCCATCCGCCGGGGCCAGGGTTTCCAGAGCATGAGCCATCGGTTGCGATGACAAGGTCAAAGCCGGGTGTGGGGTGTCCAATTGGATTCGTCATGCGATCCACCTTACGGCACGTGGTTGGGGGCTAAAAAATCTCCGGCTAGTTCACATATGGCGCATATGGGATGAGCCGTGGTGTTTCTGCATCACGCGAAGTCGGGTAAACTCGAAGCTAGCGACTTCTGGAAGGTTTGTGATGCTGTCACTGTCTGAATACAAGGACGCCATTAAACTCTCGGAACCGTTCCCGGCACCTGCCGACGACACGCGTTCCATGTACGACCTACTCATGACCGCCCTTGGTGGCCTACCCGATAAGCACTACACAGGAACGTCATCGATTGCGCATTTGTCGACCGACGACGGCCTGTTTCGCTGGCTCGAGGCGGAGCTGACTTTACGCGAACCCGCGGCGCTGAACCCGATGGCATCGCGTGCGATCAATACCCTTCTCTATCGCCGAGTTGGCGAGCACGGCCGCGTTGAAGCTGTGAACCTTCGCCGCGTGCATGACCTACTTCCACAGAACGACTTTAGTCAGGCGTCGGAGACAGTTCTGTACCGCGGCGACATGCGCCAGCTGGTGATTGATGCCGTTGTTAATACTGCGCTTCCATCGCTCACCGGCTGCCGTATTCCGCTCCATGGTTGCCTCGATGCTGCGCTGCATTCCCAGGCCGGCCCGTGGATGAGAAACGACTGCGCCACCATTATGGAGATGCAGGGCCTTGACGAGGAACCTCCGGGCAACGCTAAAATTACGCGCGGTTATCGTCTACCAGCCAAGTACGTGATCCACACTGTTGGTCCAGACGTCAAGGACGGCAAGGTCGAGGACCACGATCGGCAGACCCTTTACAACTGCTATTGGAACTCACTTGAGCTCGCAGGAAAGGTTTCGGACATTCGTTCGATCGCAATCCCCGCGATTGCTACGGGCTATAACGCGTTCCCGATTCGCGAGGCGGCTGAAATCGCCCTTGATGCGGTCAATACGTGGATGGACGCGCACGGCCAGAATCTTGATCTCATCGTGTTCTCGGTCCAGGCCGAAAAAGATGCGCTGGTCTACGCTGACGTCCTTAACACCTGGGTCGACTAAGGCTAAATCGACGAACATTCATTCTTGGCATCGTGTGTCAATGGCACCGTGTCTCAATGGCACCGTGTCTCAATGGCACACGAAGTGGGGGCCGGTCAACGTGACCGGCCCCCACACTATTCTCGCTTTTTACCCGACCCTCACGTCACGAGACGTGGCGGGCGCGGCGAACGTCTCGCGGTGCCGACCTGCAATGGCTTTCGCATCCTTGCTGGTGAACCCGATGAGCCGAGCAGCATTCAAAATGACCAAAAGAACGGATGCCTGGTGGACAAGCATTCCCGAGCCCATGCCGACTACTCGAAGTAGAACGCCAAGGATGAGGAGTGCGACCGTTCCAAGCGCGATCACAGTATTTTGCCGCATGTTCGCCGTCGTCATCTTCGCTATGCCGAAGGCGTGGACGAGCTGATCGAAACGATTTCCAACCAGGATGACGTCCGCAGTTTCCATTGACACATCGGTGCCTGCACCCATCGCAATACCGAGATTGGCGGTTGCGATAGCGGGGGCATCATTGACGCCGTCGCCGATCATGGCCACCTTGTGGCCAGATTCCACAAGCTCCCGCACCGCGGCAACCTTGTCGTGCGGCAGAAGTTGAGCTTCGACCTCGTCGACCCCCACCTCGTCGGCAACGGCTCGAGCCGTGTGCTCGTTGTCGCCCGTCAACATGACGAACTTCTTGATACCGTTCCGTCGCAACGCGCTGATCGCGTCAGCCACTTCTGGCCTAACCGCATCTGCAATCGCGATCATTCCATGCAACTGCCCATCAACGACGACGAACGATACGGTGTTGCCGCCACGTTCCTGTTCGACGGCGCGTTGCGCAACGTCCGCGGGCATGTCGGATACAGCTCGTTCGGAGCCAACCACGACGTGGTGGCCGTCCACCACTCCTTCGATGCCAACGCCCTTGATGACCTCCACATCAGTGGCTGTGCCATCAATGTTCGTCATCTCCGCAGCAGCTGCCACGATGGTGCGGCCAAGCGGATGCTCCGATGCCTTCTCCACGACTCCCGCGAGGCGTAAGATTCCCTCGACCGTTGCGTGTCCGAGCGGAACCACACTCGTGACCTCAGGAGTTCCGCGCGTGATCGTTCCAGTCTTATCCATGACGAGAGTATCGATCTTCGCAAGATTCTCGAGCGCGTCGCCACCCTTAAGCAGCGCGCCGTGGCGCGATGCGTTACCCAGTCCGGCAACAAGCGAGACCGGCGTGGAGATGACCAAAGCGCCAGGGCATGCAATAACGAGCAGCGTCAGAGCAAACTCGACATCCCTCGTGATGATGCCTGCAATGATTGCCGCAACAATAATTCCCGGCGTGTAGACCGAGGCGAATCGATCGAGAAACTTCTGAGTTGGCGCCTTGGAATCCTGCGCCTCCTCAACGAGTTCGATGATTTTATTGAACGTGGTGTCCTCACCAACGCGATCGGCAGTCATTTCGAGGTAGCCCCCGTCGATGACGGTGCCGGACCACACCTGTGAATCCAGGTCCTTCGATACTGGCAGTGGCTCACCGGTGACGGCTGCCTCGTTAATCGAGCCTCGTCCAAAGACGACCGTGCCGTCCACGGGCACTTGGCTACCGGTGCGCAAGATGATGCGATCGCCGACGACGACGTCGTCAACCTCAATCGTCATCGTCTCGTCGCCGCGAATAACCTCTGCCTCTTTCGGTGCGCTGTCGATGAGTGTGCGCAGGGATCGACGGGTCTTCTCTAAGGTTCGGGCTTCTAAATAGGCTCCGAAAATGAAGAGGAACGCAACGATCGCGGCCTCCTCATATTCACCAATAATGAGTGCACCAATAACGGCAATGGACACGAGCAGATCGATGCTGAACGCCCTGACCTGCAGGGCACGCGATGCGGCTAGGACCGTTGGCACCCCTGCAAGGATTGCCGCTACGACGAAGAATGCCGACACGAGGCCCGGCGCATCCTGAGTCTTCGCGACGAACGCGAGCACGATGAGTACACCGGTAATAATCGAGATCCAGAATTTTGATCGTAGCGATGTCATGGTGATTTACTTCTGGACCTTTCGGATCGGGTAACCGAGCTTGCCGATGGTGGTGGAAATATCGTCCTCGCTGAGAACGACGTCATCCCAATTGACCTTCACCTTGCCGGAGTTGAACATGACCTGGACGTCATTGACGCCATCCATTCCGCCGACTGTCTTCTCGATCTTCTTCACGCATGAGGGGCAAGTGAAGCCCTCTGTCACGAACCTTGCCTGTGCCATTGTTTTCTCCTTTTAACAGTGGTTGGACTGACAAAGATTATTTAACTACTAAGCTGTAAATTAAACATTGACGTAGATCAAGTCCGTCTGGCGGGCCCAACAACGAAGGAGAGCCAATGCGCGAACTCCCTCTTTTTCCCACCCACACCACCTGCGTGTCGCGAGTTCCCATATTTCAAGGGCTGACGTCGAGCGAGCAGGATCGGGTGGCCTCGCTTGCCCACCCGCAAAAGGTTGCCAAGGGCGAATACGCGTTTATGAGCGGTGAACGCCTCTCTCAACTCATGGTTGTTCATCGGGGCAGGGTCAAGGTGACGCAGACGCTACCGTCAGGGGTCGAGAGGGTCGTGCGCATTCTCGAGTCTGGAGACTTCCTCGGTGAGTATGCATTCCTCACCGGTGCTCGCCTCCACAACAGCGCGGTGGCTCTCGAAGATTCGGCGATGTGCGTCTTTTCTCACGAGGATCTGGGAGAGCTACTCAAGCAGCATCCGTCAATCAGTGCAAGGTTCATGGCAGCACTCAGTCACCGGCTTGCCTCCGCCGAACGGCAACTCGCCGTCGTTGGTGCCTCCGTGCCTGAGCGTCTTGCCGATTACCTCTTGTCCTTACCGACGACGAACGCCGACGACGCTGGCGGCGGCGCCGGGGTGACCGTGCAGCTTCCTCTTCCGAAGAAGGATATTGCAGCGCTCTTGCAGACCTCACCCGAATCACTTTCCCGCCAGCTCCGATCTTTTGAAGAACGCGGCGTGATCGCCGCTCACAACGCGGTTGTCCACCTCCTCGATATTGATGCACTCATCGATATTGCCGGTGATCTGTCTTAGTGCTCTAGGCGTGTTTCGGGCAAAATAGTGCGGGCCGGTCAAAGACCGGCCCGCACTAGGTTTTATTGAGTAGAGCTTCACACGATGACGTGCACTTTATGCGCGATCTACGCGAACGGCTTCCTCGTCCCGACGGCCCTTGTACATGAAGCCGAAGGCGGTCAGTGCGATACCAACGATGATGGCGCCGATTCCAGCCCAGTTTGCAATAGTGCCGACCATGCCCCAGCCGTAAGCGTTAAGGAGCATCCCGCGCAGGGTGTTGCCATCAAGGAGGGTCGAGTAACGGAGGTCATCGAGCGCTGCAACTTCCTCAGCGAGCGGGTAGTCCGTCAGTGGATCGTTGATTTCGACCTGAACGAGTTTGGCGACGGTAGCTTCATCAGCATCCGGGTTATCCGCAGCGACCTCTGCCGCCAGCTCGTTCGTCTTCTCTGCAGTGATACCGCCGACGGTTGCATAGGTGGTGTCTTCAGGAAGACCCGCACCTGCGACAGAGGCCCTCATATGTGCCTGAATGTAGTGGTTGGCAAAGATCTCGGCCTGCTTACCGGTGGTGACAGCCTCGCCCGCAACTGGGCGAAGCGCATCGGCGTCATCCTGCTGGATGCGGCCACTTTCAAGCTGAGCGTCGATAGCTTCTTCAGTCGGTAGAACGACTGCCTGATCCTCGAGCTGGGACTTAATAAATCCGCCGGTAAAGTTTCCTGCATAAATCGCAACTGCGCCAACGAGAATCAAAATAATGCCGACGATCTTCGCGAGCGTCTTGTAAACCTGTGCTGCCATGGGTGGTTCCCTTTCGCGTGACCCGCCACACCGTGGTCGAGTCCCTCTTTCCTGGCGACACCCGTGTGCGCCCGGGTGTGATGACTTTGCTGGCCCGGTTCGGACCTCAAAAATTTATTCAGTCCGGTAAACAATAGGAAAATTTGGGTCTCAACACCTATACATTTCTATAACGAATTGGCACTATGGATAAATACACGCCTACATTTCCGACAAACAACACTCTTGTTAGGTCAAAGGTCCTAGGACCTTGTAACCTCGCCGTCGCTGTTTCGGCTACTCGAAAAGCTATCGAGCATTCCACGTGGGCACAAACGCACAAAAATGATGGGGTACAAGGTCACAGACCCCGACGGTTATCTAGGTGTGAAAAATTCACGTGGTATCCGCTCGCGCCGCGCACTCGCTTCCCGAATGCGCGTGCCACAAGGTGGCCAGAGAAAAGAAAATCCCGGGTCTCCCCGGGATCTGGTGCTCGAGGGGGGAGTTGAACCCCCACGCCCTAACGGGCACATGGACCTGAACCATGCGCGTCTGCCTATTCCGCCACTCGAGCGAGCGTAGAACAGTTTACACCGCCACTTGTCACCGATCCAAGTTCCACTCCGATGGCACTCGTCTCACGCGCCTAGGTCGCGCCTCACGCACACCGGCTCGTGGAACCCTCCCTGCGGCGACTCGGTGGAAAAGTGCACAACCTGATGTCTACACTCCCTCTAACCGAGTACTCTAGAGCCATGTGGTGTGCTCTGAACTGGGCACAAAGAATATGAGGAGAAAGATGAGCGCTTTCGACAAGATCGAGCGTGGCGTTGAAAACGCCTTTGAGAACGTGTTTTCGCGCGCCTTCAAGTCAGATCTTAAGCCCGTCGAGCTCGCATCTGGAATCAGAAAGGCAATGGACGATCGCGCAGCCGCCGTCAACCGCGAGCGCGTGGTGGTTCCGAACCAGTTCGAGGTCATCCTTTCCGAGTCAGATTTCGACAAGATTGAGGACTGGGGCGAGGAGGCGATGCGGGAAGAGCTCATCACGGTGGCGACCCAACATGCGGCCGATCAGCACTACACATTCCTTGGTTCCATCACGGTGGAGTTCACCTACAATTCGGAACTATCGCGCGGGAAGTTGATTGTGCGCGGGCGATCCAAACGCGGGCCCGTTGCACCTGCCACCACACGCGACGCGACACCCGAAAACCCGATCATTGACGTGGACGGCGAGCGCTACTTGCTCACGGGAGCGGTAACCGTCATTGGTCGCGGCTCTTCTGCAGACATTACGGTTGACGATTCCGGTGTGTCCCGCCGGCACCTCGAACTTCGCGTCACGCCCGGTGGCGTCATCGCCACCGATATGAACACGACGAACGGCACCTTTGTGGAGGGTCACCGCATCACGGCGGCCACGCTACTTGACGGCAACACGATCACAATCGGCCACACTCGCATCATGTTCTGGACGAGCCCGGAGATGCTATGAGCGCAGTCGTTATTGCACTGCTCCGTTTCGGGTTCCTCGCACTTTTGTGGATCTTCGTTTTCTTCGTGTTGCTCACGATTAAGAACGATGTGTTTGGCACTCGGGTGTCTACCCGCGGTGCCAGGCCAACGACGTCGAAGCGATCAGGCCCCGCCCGCAGGTCTGGGCAATCAACCGCCCGGGCCACGCCGCAACGCACTGCCGAACACCTCGTGGTCAGTGGAGGTTCACTGACGGGCACAACGATCCCACTGTCTGGTGCTTCGGTCACCGTGGGCCGCTCGCCGGATTCGGCACTGGTACTCGACGACGACTACACATCCGCCCGGCACGCTCGGTTCTTCAACAATGCTGGTGACTGGTTCGTTGAGGATCTGAACTCAACAAACGGCACGTGGGTGGGTCGAGAACGGATCTACCAGCCCACTCGCCTGGCCAGCGGCGTACCAATTACGATCGGCGAATCCACTCTGGAGCTTCGCCGGTGACGATCTCCCTGCGCTACACCGCCATGTCCGACGTTGGATTGATCCGTCGGACTAATCAGGATGCAGGGTATGCATCAGCCAACCTCCTCGTACTCGCTGATGGCATGGGAGGCGCAGCAGGTGGCGATATAGCCTCGTCCGTCGTCGTCGCCCATCTTGCTGACATTGACGACGTCCATCAGGCTGAAGATCTTCTCCCACTCCTATCCACAACCTTGGAAGAGGCACACGCTGAACTCATCGCTCGCTCGGAGGAAAAAGCGGAGCTAGCCGGACTTGGCACCACGTGCATTGCCATCTTGCGGGCGTCAAACAAGCTCGGCATGGTCCACGTGGGTGATTCGCGCGCGTATTTGTTGCGCAAGGGCACTCTCACGCAGGTCACCCGCGACCACACGCTGGTGCAATACCTCCTCGACACCGGTGAAATCACCGAGGAAGAGGCCGAACACCATCCGAAGCGCAACGTCATTATGCGCAACATCGGCGATACGCCCGAGCCCCTTGAGGTTGACGAGTCCGTGCGTGAAGCCGTGGTCGGTGACCGTTGGCTGCTCTCCTCCGATGGCCTGTTCGGAGTGGTATCAGACGAGAGCATCGAAAAGACGCTCAACGACTATGCGGATCTCGATAAGTGCGCGCAAAAACTCGTTGACCTTGCCCTGGCAGGTGGCGCCCCCGATAACGTGACGGTCGTGCTTGCCGATGTTGTCAAGGACGATCCCGCCCCGACTCTGAAACCGACGATCGTCGGCTCCGCGGCCGTCGATGGCCGCAAGCCAACTCGAGGCGGAACGTCTGCGGCCGGCAAGTTGGCTGGGCTCCGGCGTCGTAGCGAAGAATCAGAAGACGACGAGGCGCCATCCAAGCCGAGCAACTGGGCACGTATCTCCGCGGTATTCGCACTCGTTGTATTGCTCGTGGGCGGAGGCGCAGGTGCCTACGCGTGGAGCCAGACCCAGTACTACGTGGCCCCCGCCGATGGGAACGTTGCTATTTATAAGGGCCTGCCCACCGCGCTCGGGCCGCTCAAGTTCTCGTCAATGTATGAACTCTCCGAAGTGGACATCGACACGCTCAGCCGCGTCGCCCAAGACCGCCTGGAAGAACCCATCACCCGTGGATCCCTCGCCGAAGCGCGCAAGGTAGTCGAGGATCTGGCGGCGCAAGAACGTGCTGAAACAACGCCCACAGATGATCCGACCGAAGACGAGACGCCCTCGGTATTCCCATCTACCGGGCCCTCCCCGAGCCCCTCCGGTGATC
>JAAYGH010000033.1 GCA_012727825.1 Trueperella sp. | reverse complement strand
TCGGCAACCCGTGCTACACGCAGATTCACCCCACCTGTATTCCGCAGACGGGCGAGTCGCAGTCGAAGCTGACCCTCATGTCGGAGTCGCTGCGTAACGATGGCCGTATCTGGGTGCCGAAGAAGGCAGAGGATGCCGCGAAGGATCCTCGCGATATTCCCGAGGAAGATCGCGATTACTACCTCGAGCGCATCTACCCGGCATTCGGTAACCTCGTGCCGCGCGATATCGCATCGCGTCAGGCAAAGAACATGTGCGACGAGGGCCGCGGTGTTGGCCCGGCCATCGCCGAAAAGGGCGTTGACGGCGTGACGCGCGATGTGCGACGCGGCGTGTACCTCGATTTCGAGGACGCCATCAACCGCCTGGGCAAGGATGCGGTCTCTGCCAAGTATGGCAACCTGTTCGACATGTATGAGCAGATCACGGCGGAGGATCCGTACCAGGTTCCAATGCGTATCTACCCAGCAGTCCACTACACGATGGGCGGCTTGTGGGTGGATTACGATCTCCAGTCCACGATCCCGGGTCTGTTTGTGACCGGCGAGGCCAACTTCTCTGATCACGGTGCGAACCGCCTCGGTGCGTCGGCCCTCATGCAGGGTCTGGCTGACGGCTACTTCGTCCTTCCCAACACGATCAACGACTACCTGGCAGATGGTCCCTTCGAGAAGCTCGACGTGGACCACCCTGAGGTTGCGGCAGTTCGAGAGGAGATCGAAGAGCGCGTTGACTTCTTCATGGCGAATGAAGGAACCCGGTCGGTCGATTCCTACCACAAGGAACTCGGCAACATCATGTGGGAGTACTGCGGAATGGAACGCACCGAAGAAGGCCTGAAGAAGGCTATCGGTATGATCCGAGAACTGCGGGCAGACTTCTGGAAGAACGTGCGCGTGCCGGGCAAGGCCGCCGAACTTAACCAGTCCCTCGAAAAGGCCGGCCGCGTGGCCGATTTCCTCGAACTAGGCGAGCTCATGTGTATCGATGCTTTGCATCGTGAGGAATCGTGTGGTGGCCACTTCCGTGCCGAGTCCCGGACTGAAGAAGGCGAGGCGCTCCGTCATGATGACAAGTTCGCTTACGTCGCAGCGTGGGAGTTCACGGGAGACGGACATGCCCCGGTTCTCCATAAGGAAGACCTCGAATACGAATTCGTCGAGATGAAGCAGCGGAGCTACAAGTGAAAATTAACCTCGAATTTTGGCGCCAGAATGGTCAGGGAGACTCCGGCCATTTCGATACCCACACCCTCGCAGGTGTTGATGAGGACTCCTCGTTCTTGGAGATGCTCGATCAGCTCAACGAGGAGTTATTCGCCGAGGGCAAAGAGCCCGTGGCGTTTGACTCCGACTGCCGTGAGGGCATCTGTGGGCAGTGTGGTCTCGTCATCAACGGCGATCCGCATGGTCCTCAGGTCACGACGACGTGTCAGCTTCACATGCGCACGTTCAAGAACGGCGACACGATCACGATCGAGCCGTGGCGCTCGACAGCCTTCCCGGTTCTGAAGGACCTGGTTGTTGATCGGACATCGCTCGACCGCATTATTCAGGCCGGTGGCTATATTTCGGTCAATACCGGTGCGGCTCCGGATGCACATGCTGTTCCGGTCCCGAAGGAATACGCGGACCGCGCATTCGAAGCTGCAGCCTGTATTGGCTGTGGTGCGTGCGTGGCAGCGTGTCCGAACGGATCGGCCATGTTGTTCACCGCAGCGAAGGTTATGCACCTCGGATTCCTGCCTCAGGGCCAGCCCGAGCGTTACGACCGCGTGGTCAACATGCTTGCGCAGCACGATGCCGAGGGCTTCGGAGGGTGCACCAATGTGGGCTCGTGCCACGATGCCTGCCCGAAGGAAGTCCCGCTTGAACTGATCTCGCTCCTCAATCGCGATCTGATGAAGGCCAGCGTTCACGGTCGCTAAG
>JAAYGH010000032.1 GCA_012727825.1 Trueperella sp. | reverse complement strand
GGGTTGTTCGGCGTCGTTGATTCCGTCGTGAAGTCTGGCCACGACCCGCGGCGTTTTGTGGAGGACTTGCTTCAACGCTTGCGTGACTTGGTCATCATTTCGTTGGCAGGTGAGGAGGCAAAGGACGTCTTTGTGTCAGTGCCCGAAGATCAATACGGCCGCATGAACGAGCAGGCCACGAAGCTCGGTGGCGAACGTGCCTCGCAGTGCGCTGACCTGACGAACGATGCGCTCAGCGACATGGCGGGTCCAACCGCCCCACGCCTCCAGCTCGAGTTGCTGTGTGCACGGCTGATTGTGGCGAAGCCCGACGGCATCGTCGCGCGCTCACATCTCCACAACGAGCCCGAAAAACCGTCAGCCGAGGTTGCGGAGAATCTAGCTAAGTTTACGAAGCCGTCGGAAACACAGCGCCAGTCGGGTGGGGGCGAAGCGAGTGGCAAACGCCCGGCATCCATGATGGATCCCCGCAATAGGCCGATGCCCTCAATCTCATCAATGC
Source organism: Trueperella sp. (assembly GCA_012727825.1). Taxonomy (GTDB): domain Bacteria; phylum Actinomycetota; class Actinomycetes; order Actinomycetales; family Actinomycetaceae; genus Trueperella. Next base: position 1,579 of record JAAYGH010000032.1, on the reverse strand, counting down.
CCGAGCCGGAAACGTCCCCGCCAGAAACGCGGACTCAGCCTGCCGCCGTGGTTGATCCCACTCCTTCCGAGAGCGACCAACGTGACGTAGAGCCAGGGCAACATCCCGTTGCCTCAGACGAAGATGCGCCAGGGTCGGGACCTCTCGACACGATCGTTGCGGCGTGGGACTCCATCGCATCCGATCAGAATCTTTCTCGCATTGCTCGCGTTCAGCTCGAAGCGGCCAATGGGCCAGTGGCGGTCGAAGGTGACGCGCTGATTGTCGGCTTCGACCAGCCTGGCGTGGCCAACGCGTTCACGGCTCGCGGCGCTCGCGAAGTTGCACACGTGCTGAGTACCAGGCTGGGCCTGAACCTTCGTGTGGAAGGTAGGGCGGGAGGCGAGAGTCAGGCCCCAAAAGCTAGGGCCGCGCAGGTCGCGGCACCGCCCGAACGAGAGCCATTGAGACCAACCAACGAGGCGCCAGTGTTGCGCGCAGTGCCGTCGATTGATTCGAGCCCGCGTGATACTGACCCGGTCATGTCTGCACCGTCGCCGATGATCGATCCGCCGGCGAGCAGCGCCGAGTCCGACTCAGATACCGACATCCTCGGGTCTGCTGCCGAGTACTTCCCTGGTCCGCCACCGGCGGCTTTCCCGGGAGATAGCGGGCCAAAGACATCCGACGAACCTGCCGAGGTGTCAACGGGCGACACTGAAAGTTCGAGTGCGTTTGAGGATGCTGACGACTTTGAAGATTTCCCCATGCCGCCGCCCATGGCGGATCCGTTCGAGCACACGGTCACAGGTAGCTGGGCGCCAACGGAGCCGAGCTCGCAACGCGGCTACACCGACGTCGTCGACCCTGATGAGGATGCGGGCGAACCTGTTGAAGATGACGACCATTCGGAATGGGAAGGCGCCTCGGCCGACGACCCGGAAATCTCACACTCCCCGGTTGTGGGTCTGCAGGTGGTCTTGGACCGTTTCGACGCTAAGGTGATCGAAGAACGGACGGAGGACTAATGGTCGGAGTGTATGACGGCGCTGTTCAAGCGCTCATCGACGAACTCGGACGCCTGCCAGGTATCGGACCCAAGAGCGCGCAACGCATCGCGTTCCACGTTCTTGAATCGGATGACGCCGAGGTGGAAGCGCTCGTGGAGGCTCTTGAATCAGTCAAGGAAAAGGTCATCTTCTGCGAGATCTGCGGAAATGTCTCGGAGGATAACCTCTGCCGAATTTGCGTAGATGCTCGCCGTCTCGACTCCATCATCTGTGTGGTCGAAGAGGCGAAAGACATCGTGGCCATCGAACGGTCACGTGAATACCGAGGGAAGTATCACGTGCTCGGTGGAGCGATTGACCCGATCGGCGGTGTCGGGCCAGAAGACCTGCGCATCCGCGAACTGTACGCGCGACTCGGCAACGGCGACATCCAGGAAGTTATCCTCGCGATGGACCCGAATGTCGAAGGCGAAGCGACCGCGACGTACCTGTCGCTTAACCTGTCGCACATGAATGTCATCGTTTCACGCCTTGCTTCCGGCCTGCCGGTTGGCGGCGATCTCGAATATGCCGACGAAGTGACGATATCC
>JAAYGH010000328.1 GCA_012727825.1 Trueperella sp. | reverse complement strand
CATCTGGTGGGGCTTCACGCCGACGACGATCAGACCGCCTTCGTCCACCGCGCGAGCCAGTGACGCATTCCCCTCGACGAAGGTAACGCCGAGCTCTGCAGCCTGCTCGTGGCCTTTCGTCGTGTTCGTGCGGGTAATGACGACGTCGTCCGCCTTGACCATGCCAGCGCCCAAGGCCCCGCGCAAGATCGCAATATTCATGTTTCCTGTACCAATAAATCCAAGCATGCGTCCATCCTCGCATACGCTGGGACACGTGGGCAGGCACGCCGGACATGTGGGAAACAGGCCGATGGCGAGTAGGCTACGAAACCGTATCTACATGGAGGGAACACCGTGGCAAAGAAGGATGTGGGCGTCAATATCTGGGCGCTCGTCATGTGGGCATACCGCGCAGTCATCGTTGGGTTTTCAGGTTGGTACACCTGGACGTCCCTGACTGAATTCCACGACTGGAACCTCGTGTCCAACTTTGCCTACCTGACCCAAATCACGAACGCGCTCGTGCTCGTCTTCTACTTTGGGTGGCTCGTCAAGGCGCTGCTGAATGGTGCGCGTCGGACTGCGGATTTCTCGCCTGAGATTCGCGGGTTCGTGGTGCTCCTTGCGTCGATGGTCGGATTGTTGTTTAACACTTTGCTTGGTCCTGTGGAGGGGTGGCCGTCTACCGTTGCACACATCATCGTGCCTGCTCTTGTGGTGGGGGACTGGTTGCTATTTGGTGGGAACCAGAACCGGATTCGCCGCTGGGTCCCGATCACGTGGCTCTTGCCGGTCCTTGCCTACCTCGGGTACTACATCTGGTTCTCCACATCAGGGGGTTATGAACGCCCATATCCCTTCTTGAACCCGACCGCAGATGATTTCCTTCAGTGGGTCGCACTTTTGGCGCTCGCCTTTCTGACCGGTGCCTACCTTGTCTATTTCGTTGGCAAGCTTGTTGGCCGTATTAGGCTGGGCAGCAGGTCCACACGACGTTAAGAACGAAGGAGTTTTCATGGCACGGATTGCACTCGTCACCGGAGCAACTACAGGCATCGGGGAGGCGACGGTCCGCGCTTTGCGCGCCGAAGGTTTTGACGTCATCGCCACCGGACGCCGCGCCGATCGGCTTGAGAAACTCGCCGCCGACACCGGCTGCAGATTCATCGCCGGAGATTTGACCAACGACGACGACGTGGCCGCTATCGCCGACTTCGCGGGCAACATTGACGTGTTGGTGAATAACGCGGGCGGGGCCGTGGGCCTCGACTCTGTCGCTGCTGGCAAGGTCGAGGATTGGCAGAAAATGTACGACATTAACGTGCTTGGCACGCTGCGCATCACCCAAAAATTCCTGCCGGTTATGCGTGAGCGCGGGGGAGACGTTGTGTTTATTTCGTCGACGGCGGGGCACGAATCCTACCTGGGCGGCGGCGGATACACGGCCGCCAAGCACGCCGAACGAGAAATTCCCAAGACTCTTCGCCTCGAGCTGGTGGGCGAGCCCGTTCGGATTATCGACATCGCGCCGGGCTTGGTCAAAACCGAAGAGTTTTCGCTCAATCGCTTTGGCGGGGACGCCGAGCGTGCCGAGAACGTCTACACCGGGGTTGCCGAACCGCTGGTCGCCGAGGATATTGCAGAGGCCGTGCGCTGGGCGGTCACCCTTCCCGGTCACGTCAACATCGATTCGATGATCGTGCGCCCGGTGGCTCAAGCAAATTCTTGGACTGTGGCGCGGGAGTAAATCGGGTGCCGGTCCGGCATCTAAGTGAGCTGGGCGCAGAGCGTTAGGCGGACGTTGCCTGTTCGTAGAGTTTGAACAGGTGTGCAACGATCTCGGGCTCGGTGCATCCTGGCTCGAGCCCATAGGCCCGCTCGATTGCCGCGTCGAGATCCTGGTGAGCTTTCGTGAGTGCGGGGTAGAGCCACTCGTTATCAGGATCGTAAAGATCGGCGAGAGTGGTGTCAGGGTAAAAGGAGCGAGCGTCAAGTACTGCTTGCGCGAGCGACTCGATCTCAGCCGTCTGAACGTCGGTGACCTCCGGCCAGACGAGGTTGTTATAGACAATGGTGTTGGAGTACCTGTAATCACTCTTGAGTCGGCCTCCTACCGTCCGCATCCACGAATTGTGAACGCGTGACATGAGCATGCCAAATACGTATCGAGAACCAGTTGGAAGGGGCTGCTGCACGTTCAGGTGACATTCGAACTGGCTAGCTTTTGGCTGGCCTGGAAGGATGATCATTATGCCCGCAAAATAT